>CAXBAZ010000506.1:0-3669 GCA_963973395.1 uncultured Acidimicrobiaceae bacterium | reverse complement strand
ACCAGCGGCACGGGCGACTCGGCCGACGCTCCGTCCGGCAGCACCAGCCACGACTGGACCCGTGTGCCGTCGGCGGCCTCGACATCGACCGACCGGACCGTGCCGGGAACGGACGCGATCCTGCCCGGAGCGGGCAAGATCACCGCGTCCTGGCCCGGCTCGACCGGGTCGAGACGCACCGGCGTCGGGGGGCTCTCGAGCGAGGACCGGAGTGCGTAGACAGCCGAACCGTCGGGTGCCACCCGGACATCGCTGAAGGCACCGTCCGCGGTGAGGCGCACCGGTGCCTCCCCCGGCACCACCCGGAAGATCGGATGGTGACCGTCGTCGTCGGCGAGGAAGTACACCGCCGATCCGGTGGCGTCGAATTGCGGCTCGTTCGGCCATCGATCGAAGCCGGGCGTCAGCTCGTCGACGTCACCGGTCTCGAGATCGACGACCATCAGCGTCTGGTCCGGTGGCTCGTCGTGCGTCGACTGCTGCTGGCGGACGAACACGATCCGGCCGGAGTCGGGCGCGAAGTGCGGCGAGTCCACCGATCCGTCGGGTTCGTCGGCGAGCACCCGGACCTCGGTCGTCGTCGTGTCGACGACCACGAGGCGGCTCCGCCAGCCCGCAGGACCGTCGGCGACCCGCTGCGAGTACGCGAGCAGCCGACCCGACGGCGACACGACGACGGACTCGCCCACCCCGTGCGGCACCGCCGCGTCGGGCGTCAGGTCACGCCACGTCGTCTGGTCGGCCCGCCCGTCGGTGGGCGGTTCACCGATCCAGTACGCGTGCGGCACCGCCGATCCTAGGTCGTGGTCCCAGTGGCGCACCGGATAGTGCTCGTGCAGCCCCGCGCTGACGCCCGCCTGCTTCCTGGCGTCGCGCCGTTCGGTGTCGTCGCCGAGATCCGCGGCGGACGGAGCGACCGACGCGAGCACCACCACCGCACCGGTGTCGGCGGCCACAGCGACGCCGTCGATGCCGGCATCGCGCGACGCGACGAGGCGCGCCTCCCCGCCCGACGCCGGCAGGCTCCACAACGACGGCTTCGGGTCGGTGGACGCGTCGGGGCCGGCATCAGGGTCCGGACGTTTCGACAGGAACAGCAGCGAACCGTCGGGGGCGAAGACCGGCGCCGCCTCGCCCGGCGCGCTGCGGGTCAGGCGTCGAGCATCGGCGGCACCGCCGGGGTCGATCTCCCACAGCGCGGTCTGCCACTTCTTGCCCTCGGCATCGAGCGTCGCGACCGACGTGACGAGTCGGCCGCCGTCGGCGGAGAGCGCCAGCCCCGACACGCGGGGCACTGCGACGAACTCGTCGAGGTCGGAGAACGGCGACGTCGGGTCATCGGAGGCTGAGGTCGACACGTCGGCGAGGCTACTCACCGGGTGAGCTGCGGTTCGCCGGAGCTTCGGGTGTGGGAGCGGCCCCGGCCACGACGTCGGCTGCCCCGTCGTCGGTCGCGTCGTCCGTCGCGTCGTCAGTCGCGTCGACGACGACCAGGCCTTCGTCGGCGAGACGTCGCACGAGCACGAGCTGGTCGGCCGCGTCGAGGCCGGGAAGGTCACCGATCGCCATCGAGCGTCCACCGGGGCATCCGGCGATCGTGCGCATCGCCGCCTCGACCTGACGAGGCATCCAGAGCATGCCGCCGTGCCACGTGCACCGCAGCCGATCGTCGACGACATCGATGCTCGGGGCTGCGTCCGGTGCCAGGCGGAGCGTGGAGCCGACGTCGAGCCGGCCGCGCCGGACGGCCGCGTCGATGAGGCCACCGGCGTGGCGACGTGGCGGTCGACGGACAGCCTGGCCGACCGCGTCCGGGTCGACGCCCGCCAGACCCGCGGTCGCGTTCCGCACCGCGTCCTCCACGGCGCCGGACAGCGACGCCGCCGGGCCGATCGGTACCGGCACGGCGGCGAGGTCGAAGCGGTCGAGCGCTGCGCGTACGAGTCGATCGGGGTCGGGCCGGTGGATCCCGACGGTCAGGTGGAGCGACGGCTCCTGCTCGGTGGAGGCGTCGTGTTCGACGCCCGCCGGCACGTACAGCACCTCGCCGACGCTCAGCGTGAACTCGCCGAGGCCGTCGACGTCCCACCGTTTCGATCCGTGGGTCTGCACGACGAAGACGTCGTGGCCGTCGGCGTGCCGCCGGAGGCCGGCGGTGTGCGGCGGGGTCAGGTACGCGTTGCACTGGACCGGCCAGCCGAGGTCGCCTTCCAGCTCGGCACACCACGCCGACACCGGCGCCGAGGTGCGATGCAACGACTGCAGCACGATCGTCGCGCCGCGGCGGTATTCGTCGAGCACCTTGTGGGAATCGGCGACGTCGGTCAGCGACGTGCTACCGATGCGTGTCGGACTGCAGAATCTGGCCGGCGGGATCCGCTGACCCGCCCGGACGAGTCGGATCGCAGGTACCCGGATCGCCGAGGTGATCAATCGGTCGACGTCGACGAGCGTGAGGGGTGCGCACGCCGGCGAACCGGGCGCGCCGGTCCGCAGCGGCCGCGCACCCCACACGTCACGTTCGAAGTCCTCCACGTCGCCCACGAGGGCGGCGAGGTGGCGCATCGTCAGGCTTCGTCGCCGGTGTCCTTCGAGTGCTCGCCGGGGGCGTCGAGGTTCTCGTCGTCCTCCGTCGGGCCGTTGCGGGTGATGTCGTCATCTGACAGGTTGCTCATGCCCGACCACTACCCCGCCGCCCGCCGAATGATGCACGCGACCGCCGAATTGGCAGCCGGAGTGACCGCAGGGGATCTGACCCCATCCGGTCGGTTCAGTCGGCGTCGCCACACGGTCAGTTCGAACTGGGCGTCGACGTGGCGGACCACCCGCTCCAAGATGTTGATCCCGTCCAACCACACGGCGACGTCGCGTCCCTGCATCGGGTAGTCGGTCGGGTCGGTGTAGTGCACCGCGAGCACCTCGCCCCCGGTCGCCAGCGATCGTCGGATGTGATCGGCGACGAGCGACCGCCCGGGCGGTCGCAGGTAGTACGCCACCTCCGAGAGCACCAGGAGGTCGATCGGTGTGTCGGGCCACCACGTCGGGAACGGTGCACAGCGCACCGAGACATGGGTGAATCCTGCGAGCCGTTCGGTGGCCCGTGCTGCGACCTCCGGGACGAGCTCGGTCGCGTCGATCCGGTCGCACCGCGGCGCGAGCAGCTCGGTCAGGGAACCATTGGCACAGCCCGGCTCGTACGCGTGCCGGTACCGCTCGTTCGGCAGCGATGCGAGCGTCACCGCGTACTTGCGACGCTCGTACCAGCGTCGGTCGAAGCCCCACGGGTCGGCGTCCGCGGCGTACATCCGGCGGAAGTAGTCGGGATCGTGGTGGAGATCGTCGGCCGAGCTCACGACGAACGACCAGGAGCGTCCTGCGAACCTTCGCGGCCGGTCGGCCCGACATCGGTCCCCAGTTCAGCGAGCTCTCGACGGCCGTGGTGCTGACGGAGATACAGCTGGACGTCGGCGATCCGCTGCCCGGCGCCGCTGCCGTCGACCATCGGCCGGGGACCGGAGGCACGCATGAACTCGTCGAGCACCGATGTGGCCTGCTCGTGGATCGTGTGGCGGACGATGCGGGCCCGGCGGCGAGCCGCGTCGACGTCCCGGGGGGCGCGGTCGGCGTCGTCGCCGGCCTGTCGGAGTACCGCCCCCATCGTCCACACGG
>CAXBAZ010000505.1:0-3672 GCA_963973395.1 uncultured Acidimicrobiaceae bacterium | reverse complement strand
ACGTCTCGAGATCATGCTCGCGCTCGCCGGGAGCCCGACGGTTCTGCTCCTCGACGAACCGACCGCAGGTCTCACCGACGAGGAAGGGTCAGCACTACTCGACACGCTCGAGCAGCTCGACCCGAACGTGGCGGTGCTGATGATCGAACACGACATGGCTGTCGCCAACCGCTTCGCGACCCACATCACCGTGCTCGCACTCGGCAAAGTAATCGCAGACGGTGAACCTGAGGAGGTGCGCAAAGATGAGACGGTCCGCCGCTCGTACCTCGGCAACTGAAACTGGGCGCGACCGCCCAATCCTGACCGTCGAGTCACTCGTAGCCGGATACGGCGACGGCGTGATCCTTCGCTCTGTCGACCTCGCCGTGAACACAGGATCCATCACGGTGCTGCTCGGACGCAACGGAGTCGGCAAATCGACACTCGCGCGGTGTATCGCGGGTACCTTGCCGATTCGGAGCGGACACATCGCAATCGACGGAGAATCGATACACGATCGGTCTCCTGATCAAATCGCCCGCGTCGGCCTTTCGGTCGCGCCGCAAGGCAAGCGGACCTTCCCGTCGCTGACTGTGTCCGAGAACCTGCTGATCGGACAGCTCACACTCAAACACCGCGACAAGGCCGGAGCCGACACGTCCTCGGCCTGGAGCATGGAACGGATCATGGAGCTCTTCCCCATCCTCGGTGAGCGGATGCGGACCAAAGCGTCGAGTCTGTCGGGTGGCGAACAGCAGATGCTCGCCATCGCGCGCTTGATGATTGGCGGCCCGTCGGTGATCGTGCTCGACGAGCCGTCCGAGGCGCTGTCGCCGACACGCGTGAGCGAACTCGCCGAACTACTCGTAGCGCTCCGGGCGGAAGGTATGACGACATTGCTCATCGAACAGAACCTGCAGTTCGCGATGGGTCTTGCAGATGCAGTCCGGGTGATGGATCACGGCACGATCGTGTTGCGCGCTGACGGCGACGCGATACGGTCGGAGCGCGACCGTATCGAGGCACTCCTCACGGTCTAATGGTGGCGACGAAGGAACTGCCGGCCGGACCGGGGTGGGATACACGATGACAAGGGCCGAGACGTCCGACGACAGCAAGAACCTGATCAACTCCATCGTGCGGGCATGTGCGGTCATGGAAGCCTTGGCCGACCTCGGCCGCGAGGCAACGCTGTCCGAAGTGGCGACCGCAGTCGACCTGGCACGGCCGACTGCCCACCGAATCCTGAACACGTTGGAGCGTGTTGGGTGGATCCGCAAGACCGAAGCAGGCCGGTACGCATTGACGATCCACGTGTTCTCGATCGGAGCGTCAGGTCCGGTAGTCGCAACCCTGCGCGAGGTCGCGCGTCCTTTGCTCACGCGCCTCGCGGCCGACACCGGCGACACAGTCTACTTTCTCGCAGCAAACGACACCGAAGCCGTGTGCCTCGATCGGATCGAGGGCTCCCATCCCGTGCGAGTTCACGCCACCTCAATCGGCGGCACAATTCCCTACAGCGTCGGTGGGGCTCCGTTCGCGATCTTGGCGTGGCGCCCCGAGTTGATCGACCAGGTGATACCCAAGCGGCAGCGCGCCGCCGTCCGGCGTCGACTCGAAGAGGTGCGGTCGAGCGGGTATGCCCTCAACTCGGACGACCGAATTCCGGGCGTCTCGGCCCTGGGTGCACCCGTGTTCGGCCAACGGGGCAAGGCGGTCGCTGGAGTGTCAGTTGTCGGGACCAACGACCGATTCGAAGGTGTCCACCTCAAACGCCGCTCCCAGGCGGTCGTCGCTGCGGCGGACGACCTGACTGCTGCACTTCGCCACCACTCGTTCGACTGATGCCGATGTACAACCTCGGTCCGAGCTGCAGAAGTGAGCGTTGACCCGTGCGACAGATCGACATCTACGCCGATGGGTTCCGGTTCCTCGAAGCACCACGGTGGCACGACGGTGCGCTGTGGTGCTCCGACATGCATGCCGGTCGGGTGTACCGCTTTGACCCAGGCACAGCCAATGCGGAGGTGGTCGCGCAGCACTCCGGACACGTTTCCGGAATCGGATGGGATCTACAGGGTCGCCTCCTGGTGGTGTCGATGGTCGACCGTCGACTCTTGCGCCTCGACGTTGACGGCACGCTTCGCGAGTTCGCGGACTTGTCGTCAGTCTCCACGTTCCACGCCAACGACATGGTGGTGGACGCAAACGGACGCGCCTACGTCGGCAACTTCGGTTTCGACTTCCTCGGAGGCGAGCAACCGCGACCGACCGTTGTTGGATCCGTCGAACCGGACGGCCGTGTCACGGTGGCGGCCGAGGAGCTGCTGTTTCCCAACGGTTCAGCGATCACGCCCGACGGTCGTACGTTCATCGTCGCCGAAAGCATGGCGGACCGACTCACGGCGTTCGTGATCGCGACTGACGGCAGTCTGAGCGATCGGCGCGTGTGGGCCGATACACCCGGTGTGCGACCTGACGGGATTTGTCTCGACGCGGAGGGATGCATCTGGGTGGCGTCCCCCGCTCGCAACGAAGTGATCCGAGTTGCCGAGGGTGGCGAAGTTCGAGAGCAGATCCCGATGCCGAGGCGCACATTCGCGGTGGCGCTCGGCGGCGCCGATCGGCGCACCTTGTTCGTCTGCATCGCTCGCAGCTCCTCGCCGACCGATACCGAGTCGGATCCTGGATCAGCGCTCGCAACGATTCGTGTCGACGTCGCAGGAGTCGGTCTGCCGTGAACGACCCAACCCAGCCCGGACGTCGCCAGCCTTCGGGCAAATGTAGCCACCCGACCGGACGGAGAATCCGACGATGACCACCGAAGAAGACGCCGCAGCCAAACTAGTTGCGCAACTCGGACAGCTCGACACCTGCGCCATTTCCGACGCACTCGACAGTCTCGGTCTACTCGACTTCGTCGTCGATGGCGTCGAGCGACTGTCTACCGACCGCCGCCTCGTCGGTCGAGTGATCACCGTGCAACTCGGGTCGCCCGACGGAACACCGTCCGATCGTCATCTCGGAACCACTGCGATCGATGCCGCGGACGAATTTAGTGTGATCATCCTCGGCGGTGGTCGGGATGACGCCGGCGGATGGGGCGGGCTGCTCAGTCGGGCGGCCGTGTGCCGCGGCGTGCGCGGTGTCATCGTCGACGGCGGTGTCCGAGACGTCGACGAGGCGGAGCAGATCGGCTTTGCCGTGTTCGGTCGCCGCGGCGCGCCACGAACAGCGCGTGGACGGGTCAAGGAACTGTCGACCGGCGATCCCGTCTCGATCGGGCCGGTCCTGGTGCGAACCGGCGACTATGTGGTCGCCGATGGTACCGGTGTGGTCGTGGTTCCCTGCGAACACATCGACGCCGTGGTGTCCGCCGCCGAACGGTTGACCGCACGAGAGACGTTGATCATTGCCGAGCTCGAACGGGGAGTGTCAGCCAGCGCCGCACTTGGTGCGAACTACGAGGACATGCTTGACGGCTTGGATCCGACGACGAACTCGGAGGACTGACCGTTTGCATCCGGCGGTCAGGAATGGCGTCGGAGCCGCACTCGATATGAGTAGTGCTCGGGCGCGAAGTACCCGACGGCCAGTTCGATCGGTTGCCCGGTACGGTCGAGGTAGAGACGGTCGATGCGCAGAACGGGATCACCCGGTGCGCAGCCGATCGCATCCGCCACCCCGGCG
>CAXBAZ010000504.1:0-3673 GCA_963973395.1 uncultured Acidimicrobiaceae bacterium | reverse complement strand
GCCGTGAACCACATGCGGGCGACGCCCAGCACGCACCATTCGACCGTGCCGGATCGGAACTCCCGACGATCGGGCGCCTGGGCGAGCGCGTCGACGATCTCGTCGCGAGCGTTGCGCCAGTAGGTGTCGAGGTTCTCGCGCACCCAGGTGCGCCGATCGGAGGCATCGACGTAGATGTCGAGCAGTTCGGGCGCCGGACCACGGACGGCGACGCCGTGCTCCGCGAGCGTGTGCCAGGTCACCGGGTTGATCTCGAAGCACTCGCCGTCGAAGCGGAACTCGCCGTCGAGCGACCACGCCCGCTGGGCGGCGAGGGGCGGCGATCCGACGTCGGCCCACGACAGGAACGGACCGTCGACGGTCGGCCGGCCTGCCTGGTCGTGGTATCCCGCGTGCGCGGCCTCGAGCGCGGCGACGGTCGCAGCGTCGGTGGGGTCGGCCGTGAACGCCACGATGTCAATGTCGCTGTGTGGCTGCCAGTCGGCGAGCGCCACCGAGCCGACGACGTACAGCCCCTCGACCACACCGGGTGCGACGCGGTCGTGCGCCTCGAGCCACGCAGCGAGGGCGTCGGCGACGGGATCCGGCAACGTGCGCTCGACCATCGTCCGATCATGCCAGCCGTCCCGGCGATCAATACCGCGGTCGAGTGCGAAATCCATCAAACTGGATTGACCTATTGACCGGAGGGGGCGTACGGTGGTGCCGTGGCATCGACGCTCACGTCCGACCCGACGCTCACCTCCGGTCCGCCGGGATTCGTGCAGCTCGTCGCCCATCCGGTGCGGTGGGGACTCCTGCGGGAATTGGTCCGGAGCGACCGCGCGGTGCGCGAGCTGACCGCCCTGATCGACAAGCCGCAGAATCTCGTCTCGTACCACCTACGGCGCCTGCGCGACGGTGGACTCGTCGCTGCGCGGAGAAGTTCCGCCGACGGCCGCGACAGCTACTACTCGATCGATCTCGCTCGCTGCCGCGATCAACTGCACGCGGCGGGCGGCGCGCTCCACCCGGCGCTCGGATCGACCGCACATGCACCCCCGGCCGCACCTCCACCCCGGCGGCCGACGGTGCCACCCAGGGTCCTGTTCCTGTGCACCGGCAACAGCGCCCGTTCGCAGATCGCGGAGGCCCTGCTCGAGCACCTCTCGGACGGCACCGTCGACGCCGCGAGCGCCGGGAGCATCCCCAAGCCGCTCCACCCCAACGCCGTACGCGTGATGGCCGAGCGCGGCATCGACATCCGCGGCCGAGGCTCGAAGCATGTCGACGAACTGCCCGACCGGCGGTTCGACCGCGTGATCACGCTGTGCGACGTCGTGCGCGAGGTGTGCCCGGAGTTCCCCTCGCGCGCCGATCTCGCACACTGGAGCCTGCCGAACCCCGCCGACCCGCACCGCCCCGACGCCGTGACGTATCCCGACTTCGAACGCACCGCGGTCGAACTCGAGACTCGTATCGGGTTCCTGCTGGCGTCGCTCTGAACCGCACCAGATCCACCCGCACCAGATCCACCCACACCCGGCGCACACCGAGCCGGATCAACCGGAGGAGTCCGACCATGCCGATCCTGCCCACCGACGAGACGGTCAACGTCCGCTACCTGGTCGACGACGTCGCTGCGTCGATCGACTTCTACACGTCGCTGCTCGACTTCGAGGTCGGCCTCGACGCCGCCCCGGCGTTCGCCGATGCGACCCGCGGCAAGCTGCGGATACTGCTGTCGGGACCGACGAGTTCGGCGGGGCGGCCGATGACCGACGGGGCGACACCCGGCCCGGGCGGGTGGAATCGCATCCATCTCCTCGTCGACGATCTCGACGCCGAGATCGCCCGCTTGAGTGAGGCCGGCGCGAGGTTCCGCAACGAGATGGTGGTGGGGCCGGGCGGCAAACAGATCCTGCTGTTGGATCCCTCCGACAACATCATCGAACTGTTCGAGCCGGCGGCCTGACCGACCCGTGCCGGCTCGTGCCGGGACCACGAGCACACGGTGACCGCCGTACGAGGGCCGCACCCGGCGGCGGTACCCTCGCGAACACCATGGCGCACGAATTCATCTTCTCCTGTTACAAGCTCGCCCGGCACTACCCACCGGACAAGACGGTGTTGGAGAACATCTCACTGTCGTTCTACCCGGGGGCCAAGATCGGCGTGATCGGCTCGAACGGCGCCGGCAAGTCGAGCCTGCTCAAGATCATGGCCGGGCTCGACGACGGGTTCTCGGGCGAGGCCCGGCTGACGCCCGGGTTCACGGTCGGCTACCTGTCCCAAGAGCCCGAGCTCGACCCCGACAAGGACGTCAGGGCCAACGTGATGGACGGCGTCGCCGCCGTGCAGTCGATCATCGACGAGTACAACGACGTGATGGCCCAGTGGGCCGACCCCGACGCCGACTACGAGAAGATCGGCAAGCAGCAGGCGGCACTCGAGGACAAGATCGCCGCCGCCGACGCCTGGTCGCTCGACCGCAACGTCGAGATCGCGATGGACGCGTTGCGTTGCCCGCCCGACGATGCCGACGTCACCAAACTGTCGGGTGGCGAGAAGCGCAGGGTGGCGCTGTGCCGCTTGCTGCTGTCGCGGCCCGATCTGCTGCTGCTCGACGAGCCGACCAACCACCTCGACGCCGAGTCCGTGTTCTGGCTCGAACGGTTCCTGAAGGACTACTCCGGCACGGTCGTGGCCATCACCCACGACCGGTACTTCCTCGACAACGTCGCCCAGTGGATCCTCGAACTGGACAACGGCAAGGGGTTCCCCTTCGAAGGCAACTACTCGTCGTGGCTGGAGCAGAAAGAGGCGCGGCTCGCCCAGAACGAGAAGTCGAACGTCGCCCGCCGCCGCACCCTGCAACGCGAGCTCGAGTGGGTCAAGATGTCGCCGAAGGCACGCCAGGCCAAGGGCAAGGCCCGACTCGCCGCCTACGACAAGCTGCAGTCCGAGGCCGAGGCCGAGCAGGACACGAGCAACACACTCGAAATCGCGATTCCCCCGGGACCGCGTCTCGGCGACACCGTGATCCAGGTCGAGGGCCTCACCAAGGCGTTCGGCGACAAGCTGCTGATCGACGACCTCTCCTTCTCGCTACCGCCGGCCGGCATCGTCGGGATCATCGGTGCCAACGGTGCCGGCAAGACCACCCTGTTCCGCATGCTGATGGGCCTCGAAGAGCCGGACGACGGCTCCATCAAGATCGGCGAGACGGTCCAGCTGGCGTACGTCGACCAGTCCCGTGACGATCTCGACGCCGACAAGACGATCTACGAAGAGATCACCGAAGGTGTCGAGCACATGAAGGTCGGGAACCGTGAGATCCACGGGCGCGCATACGTGGCGAGCTTCAACTTCAAGGGCACCGATCAGCAGAAGTCGGTCGGCAAACTCTCCGGTGGCGAACGCAATCGTGTGCAGCTCGCCAAGGTGCTGAAGTCGGGCGGCAACGTGCTGCTCCTCGACGAACCGACCAACGACCTCGACGTCGACACGCTGCAGGCGCTCGAGTCCGGCCTCGAATCGTTCCCCGGTTGCGCCGTGGTGATCTCCCACGACCGCTGGTTCCTCGATCGGATCGCCACCCACGTACTCGCGTTCGAGGGCAACAGCGAGGTGCGCTGGTTCGAAGGCAACTTCACGGAGTACGAGGAGTACTCCGTGAAGTACAAGCGCAAGG
>CAXBAZ010000503.1:0-3682 GCA_963973395.1 uncultured Acidimicrobiaceae bacterium | reverse complement strand
TCGGTCATCGGCGGGGCGGGCGCGGGCAGAGCGGCCCGATCAGCCTACGCGCTGATCGGAACCGCACGTACGAGCGCATCGAGATGCCCGACGAGGTGCCGGCGCACCCCCACGTCGGTCGTGCCGAGGTGGACCAGGGTGAGCTCGCGATCCGGCACGATGACGGTGAACTGCCCCTGGTAGCCGTGGGCCGCCACCGAGCCCGGGTACTGCGGCCACATCCACCAGTGACGGCCGTAGTCGAACCCGTGCGCGAGGTCGTCGGTCGGGTCGTGGGCCACGAATGTGCGTCCGTGCTCGGTCCACCCCACCGGCAGGATCCGCGCTCCTCCGGCGGTGACTCCGTCGTGACGGTAGAGCTCGCCGAACCGTGCGAAGTCGCGGGCGGTCGCGTACACGTACGACGACCCGACGAACGTGCCGGCGTCGTCGAACTTCGGGATCGCCGACGTCATGCCGACGGGCCCGAACAGGCGGTCGGCGAGAAACCGCTCCATGCCGTCGCGACCACCGCCGACGATGTCGCTGATGATCCGGGCGATGACGTTGGTCGTGCCCGACGAGTAGTTCCAGACCGTGCCCGGCTCGTGCGCGAGCGGCAACGCGGCGGCGTAGCCGGCATGGTCGGTCGCTCCCTCGCCGAAGAGCATCGCGATGCAGTGGGAGGTGTCGCCGTCGACGTAGTCCTCCACGAACTCGAGACCGGAACGCATCTCGAGGAGATCGATGATCCGGATCCGTTCCTTCGGGGTGCCCCGCCACTCGGAGATCGGCGCCGGCGCGTCGAGGTCGAGCCTGCCGTCGGCGACCAACAGCCCCACCGCGGCATGGGTGATCGACTTGGCCATGCTCCACGAGATCAACGTCGCATCCTCGTCGAGCTCCACCGCAGGTCCGAAGTCGTTCGCGGGTTGCGTGCCGTAGCGCTCGGCGACGATCTCGCCACGATGCATCACCACCGCGGCCAGGCTGATGCCCTGTTCGGTCGGGCGCTCGAAGAGTTCGTCGATGCGGCGCTGGAGCGTCATGTCCGGAAGCTAGACGCTTCGTGCCCGCCGATCCGGAACCGTCGCCAGGGCCGCGCCTCCCGTGGGATCGTTCGGCGGCACCCGTCAGTCGAGCGAGATCAGCACGACACCGACCAGCGCCGCGACGAGACCAGCGATCTGCCGTCGCGACAGGCGCTGACGCATGAACAGCCAGGCGAGGCCGACCGCGACCGCGGGGTACATGGACCCGGCGACGATCACGGGTGCCACGGGACCGCGCTGGCCGCCGTACACCGTCGATGCGACACCGCACGCACCGAACACGCCGGCGAGCACGCTCCAGCGCACCGAACCGAGATCTGCGAACGGCCGACGACCGGTCGCCAGCCCGAACCCGACCGCGAGCACGAAGGCGGTCAGCCGCTGTGACACGACCGGCCACGTGCCCGATCCCTCCGACGTGGAGATCGCGATCACGAACATGGCCGCGAACGCACAACCGGCGAGGGCGCCGAGCAGCACACCGGTTCGCACCTCGTCGCCGCTATCACCCGTGCCGGCGTGACGCGGGTTCCACGACGTGAGGATCAGCGCGAGCACGCCCACGACGAGTCCCGCCCATCCGAGCCGGCCCGGCACGTCGCCACGCACCGCTTCGTAGATGACCGGCAGACACGTCGAGAACACGGCCGCGACGGGCGCTGCGACGCCGATGCTCGACCGTGCGTATCCCTGCCAGAGGGTGGTCAGTGCCACCGCGGCCGCGACACCGGAGATCGCTCCGAGCCAGAGGTCGCGTGCCACCGGTTCGCCCAGCACCGGGGAGAACACGGCGACGGCGACCGCTCCGCCGAGGAAGGCCGCAGTCGTGGTCTGGAGAGCGGTGGTCCGGCCGGCGGAGCGGGCCCCGAGGAAGTCCGACGAGCCGATCAGGAGCGCGGCCAGCAGACCGAAGACGACGGGCACCGGCGGAACCTACCGCGACGACGGTTGGTGCGTGGAGCGTGAGCCGATAGGCGAACTGCGACCAATCGTCACGGGGCAGCTCAGCGGAATGACAAGGAGCGCAGCGACCAATCCGCTGAGCGCCCTGGCACCAACCGTCAGGCACCAACCGTCAGGGTTCGATGCGATCGAGGTACGTCGGGTTGGCGACGGCGAGCTTGTCGCGGACACTGGCCCACACGAGTCTCCGGACCTCCTCGGCCCGATCGTCGAGCGCTCCGGATCGGATCGCAGCCGCCAACTCGGCGTCGTCGTCGACCCCGAGTTGCTCGAGCCTGGCCGTGTGGGCGCGGGCCTGGTCCGGACCCAGCGCGAGCTCACGCTCGACGATCGCCAGCATGTTGGCAGCGACCCGGGCATGGAACGGGTTCGGGGCGAGCACGCCGTCGACCTGGCTGCGGCGGATCCACTCCGCGACCGCCTCGACCAGCTCGGCCGCGGTCGGACGGTCGTGGGGCGCGTTCACCAGCGTCCGTCCAGCGCGAGGAACAGGTC
Source organism: uncultured Acidimicrobiaceae bacterium (assembly GCA_963973395.1). Classification (GTDB taxonomy): domain Bacteria; phylum Actinomycetota; class Acidimicrobiia; order Acidimicrobiales; family Ilumatobacteraceae; genus Ilumatobacter. The sequence goes on along the minus strand of CAXBAZ010000503.1, from coordinate 1,193 downwards.
GTGTTCGTTCTCGCACACACGCCGACCGATCGCAGCGAGTTCATGGCTGCGGGTCGAGCCCGTCAGGTGTCGCTGCGCCTGGGCGATGCACATCACACCCCACCGCAGGATGCCGAACACCTCCCACCACCGCAGGTCGTCGACCGTGTACGACGTGCCCGCCTCGGTGTTGTACGCGTCGAGCAGCTGTTCGCGGGTTCCCACGCCCGCCGCCGGTAGCTGTGATCCGAACCGCCACGCGGGAACACACGCCCAGCCGAGATCCTGCAACGGTTCACCGATGTGGGCGAGCTCCCAGTCGATCACCGCCGCGAGCCCGGCGTGGTCGACGATCACGTTCCCGAGCCGGAGGTCTCCGTGCACGATGCAGCCCTGGGCGCCATCGGGGCGATGATCGTCGAGCCAGCGAAACGCGAGCTCGAACGTCGGGTGCGGCTCACCGAGCTCATGGAGCTGCTCGCGGTACAGCTCGAACTCGTCGACGCGCTCGAGGCCCGGTGCCGCGTCGACGTCGATGCGGTGGAGACGCGCCATCGCCGTACCGAGTTGCGCCGTCAACCGGTCACGCGCCTCGGCGTACTCCTCGTCGCGCAACAGCCGTCGAGCGATCGTCTCGCCGTCGACGAAGCCGGTGACGAGCGTGACGACGCCGTCGGGTGCCTCGGCACACGCCAGCACGCGGGGCGCTGCGACGCCCCCGTCCTCGGCGGCGTGCAGCACTGCGACCTCGATCCACATGTCGCGCTCGGACTCGGGCTGCTGGCGCTGGGCGATCACGGGCCGCCCGTCGACCACGGCTCGCCAGGTCTGGCGGGATGCGCCGCCGGTGAGCCGCTCGACGTCGGTGACGCTGGTCGCCCCGAGCACCTCGGACAGCGTCCGGTGGACGATCTCGCGGTCCGACGGCTCCATGCCGACAGACTCGCGTGTCAGCAGTTGGCAGCTCGTACCGAGGGATATGGATTGACCGGCACCCCGCCCCCTGGGCGGATCTCGAAGTGCAGGTGCGGCGTGCCCGTCGCATTGCCGGTGTCACCGATGTAGCCGATGACCTGGCCCTGCTCGACCCGACCGGGCAACCCTTCGTACCCGACGAGGTGGGCGTAGTAGTAGCGGTTGCCGTTGTCGCCGAGCAGCGAGATCGTGATGCCGCCGAGTCGGTTGCTGCGATGGTCGACGAAGCCGGACACCAC
>CAXBAZ010000502.1:0-3694 GCA_963973395.1 uncultured Acidimicrobiaceae bacterium | reverse complement strand
CCACGGCATCGTGACCGGGGACCCGGTGTTGACGACGACGACCGTGTTCGGGTTGGCAGCCAGCACCGCGGCGACCAGGGCGTCCTGCGCACCGGGCAGCGCGAGGGTGGTCCGATCCTCACCCTCGGTCTCCCAGTCGTCGTTCGTCCCGACCACCACGATCGCCACGTCGGCGGTCGCCGCGGCGGCGACCGCGCGTTCGATCGCGTCGTCCCCGATCGGCATCCGGACACCGACGTCGGCGCCGGCGAACATCAGGACGCGCGGCGCCAGCGTCTCGATCACGAGCTCGTGCGTCGAATCGGCGTCGAGCTCGACGGTGGCCGGAGGCACGAGGCCGCCGAAGCCGAAGAACGCCGTGCCGGGTTTCGGCGGATCGGTCACGCCGTCGACGACCACCTCTCCGTCGAGGATCACCCGCGTCGGAGTCACCTGTGTCACCTCGAACCGATAGGTGCCGGCGGCGGACGTGGTGAACCGGGCGGTCGCCCGCGCCGAGAACGCCGATCGGGCCGACTCGGGAAGCTGGTCGAGACCGAACGTCAGCCGGCTCGTGTCGCGGTTGACGACCGCAACGGGTTCATTGGCGAACTGCGGGTTGTCGAAGATCTCGACGCGGAAACCCTGTTCGCCGTCCGGGTCGACGATGCTCGCGCCGGTGAGCAGCGGCGCCGACTTGTCGATCAGACAACCCGGCTCGAAGACGACCTCGACCTGTCCACCGACCCGAGCTCGGATCGCGTCGATCGGACTCGTCCGGTGGAAGGGACGCAGGTTCGCCGAACCGCCACCCATGACCTGGGCCCGGGCCGCGTTCGGACCGATCACGGCGATCGACCCGATCGAGTCGACGTCGAGCGGCAACACGGGACGGCCGGCGACCGGCTCGTTGCGCAGCAGCACCATCGCGTCGGCCGCCGCCCGGTGCGCGACCGCACGATGTTCGGGTACGTCGATCGACTGTTCGGGCCCGCCCTCGTCGTGCCACGCGCCGATCCGGTCGAACACGCCGAGCAGACGCGTCGCGATCATGTCGACGGCGTCCTCGGGAACGCGCCCGTCGCGGACGGCGGCCGCGAGCTTCGACCCGAAGGCCCGACTGCCGGCCGGCATCTCGATGTCGAGACCGGCCTCGGCCGCGAGCACCGTGTCGGCGCCGGCGAGCCAGTCGGTGGTGACGAACCCCTCGAAACCCCATTCGTCGCGGAGCACGCCGGTCAGGAGCCACGCCTGGTCGTTGCAGTAGGCACCGTTGACCCGGTTGTACGCGGTCATGATCCCGAGCGCGCCGCCCTCCTTGACGGCGTACTCGAACGGCACGAGATAGAGCTCGCGCAGCGCACGCTCGCCGATGACCGAGTTGCTCGTGTACCGGTCGGTCTCGCACTCGTTGCCGACGAAGTGTTTGACCGTCGTGACCACACCTTGCGACTGGACCCCGCGGATGTATGCAGCTGCGAGTTCGCCGCTGAGCAGCGGGTCTTCGGAGAAGCACTCGAAGCTCCGCCCCGCGAGCGGAGAGCGGTGGAGGTTGACCGTCGGTGCGAGCAGCACGCGCGCCTGTTTCGTGCGGGTCTCGCGGCCGAGCACGACGCCGAGTTCCTCGACCAACGCCGGGTTCCAGGTCGCGCCCAGCGCCGACCCCGACGGGATGCAGGTCGCCTTCGAGTCGCCCGACCCGAGGAACGACGAACCCCGCGCCCCGTTCGGGCCGTCGGTGGTGCCCCAGTTCGGGATGCCGAGCCGTGGCACCCCGGTGAACGTGAAGAACCCGGAACCGGCCGAGATCGCCGCCTTCTCGTCGAGCTCCAGTTCGGCGACCGTCGCGCGGGCCCGATCGGTGTGTGCTTCACCACTCATGGCGCCCACACTGCCATGTCGTCGCGGACCGGTCGGGCAACGAGGCGGACGCTCAGGCGACGAGGACCGTGCCGACGTAGGCGGTGCCGGCGACGAGGACCCAGGCGAACATGCCGAGCACGAGCGGGCGTCCGCCGAGCCGTCGCATCTTCGAGACCCGGACCCCGAAGCCGAGCGCAACGAGGGCGACCGTGAGGAGCAGCTTCTCCACGTCGCCGGCCCAGCCGAGCACGTCGTCGCCGAGCACGCCGGAGGAACGGACCAGGATCGCGACGAGGAAACCGATCACGAACAGCGGCAGGAGCGGTGGATGCTTCGTGTCCACACCGGCGGTGGACACCACCGATCGGCGGCGGAGCGCGACGAGTGCGACCAGCGGGGCCAACAGCACGACCCGGGTGAGCTTGACGACGGTCGCCGCCTCGAGCGCCCGGTCGCCGTCGTGGCTGGCGGTCGCGACCACCTGCCCGACGTCGTGCACGGCGCCGCCCACCCAGGTACCGAACGCCGCACCGGACAGGTCGACCATCCCGGCGATCAACGGCAGCACGGCGATCGACAACGTGCCGCACAACGTGACGAGTGTGATCGCGTACGCCGTCTCCTCCTCGTCGGCGTCGATGACGCCGTCCATCGCGGCGATCGCCGACGCACCGCAGATCGAGTAGCCGGTCGCCACCAGCAACCCCAGATCGGGCCCGACGCCGAGGCGCCGCGCGAGCCACTGGGTGCCGATGAAGGTCAGCGTGACGACACCGGCGACGACGACCAGACCGTTGAGGCCGAGGCCGGCCAGGTCGCCGAGCGACAGCCGCAAGCCGAGCAGCACCACGCCCGCCCGCAACACCTGTCGCGCACAGAACTCGAGGCCGGGCGCCAGGCGATCGGGCACCGGCACGGTGTTGGCGACCACCGCTCCCAGCACGACGCCCGCGACGAGCGGCGAGACCGACGACGACAGTCGTGCGAGCAGCGTGGCGACGACGGCGACGACCGCGACGACCGCCAGTCCGGGGAGCCGATCGGTCACGGCGGTGACGAACGAGTGGCGCCCGGACGATTCGGGGGCGAGCACCGTGTGCCCGTCAGTCGACGGCAACCGGGTCGGGCTCGAACTCCAGCGGCCCGTGATCGATGTGCGGAAGGACGTGGCGGGCGAACAGGTCGCACTCCGCGGCGTGTGGGTACCCGGAGAGGATGAATGCCTCGATCCCGGCGTCCGTGAGCTCCTGGATCTTGCCGAGCACCTGGTCGGGGTCGCCGACGATCGCGGCGCCCGCGCCCGATCGGGCCCGACCGACGCCGGTCCACAGGTGGCGCTCGACGTAGCCCTCCTCGTCGGCGGCTTCGCGCAGCGCCGCCTGGTTGGCGACCCCCGCCGACGTCGAGTCGAGCGACCGCTTCCGGATCGCCTCGCCGGTCTCGACGTCGAGCTTGGACAACAGCCGTGACGCAGCGGCGCGGGCTTCGGTCTCGGTCTCGCGGACGATCACATGTGAACGCCAGCCGTAGCGCAGGGAACGACCCTTCGCCGCGGCGCGGGCATCCATGTCCTCCTTCACGGCCAGCACCTTGTCGGTGGTGTCGGGCCACATCAGGAAGACGTCGGCGCCGGCGGCCGCACATTCACGAGCGGCCGGCGAGAGACCGCCGAAGTAGAACAGCGGGCTGCGACCGCTCACGGTGCCGACCCGTGGCGGATCGACGGTCAGGTCGACGAAGTCACCGTGGAAGTCGAGCGACCGGCCGTCGAGCAGCTCACGCAGCGCGTACATGACCTCCGTCGACCGACGGTAGCGCGGCTCGCTGTCGAGCTGCTCGCCCGGCATCTCCG
>CAXBAZ010000501.1:0-3708 GCA_963973395.1 uncultured Acidimicrobiaceae bacterium | reverse complement strand
CGAGTCGACCCTCGTCGATGGGGGCACCGCCGCCGACCGCCTCGTCGACGATGTCGAACGCCGCCAGCTTCGACTGGACGAGCTCGTCGCGCATGAGCCGCTGGTACTCGGCCTCCATCTCGTCGTTGTCCAGGTACGCAGCGGGAAAGAGACGTGCGAGCAGCGCCTGTGCCTCGACGTCGGGATCGTCGTCGACGAGGAGCGCCCGGACCTGGCCGGTCAGCCGCCGCACGAGGGCGACTTCTTCGTCGCGAAGGTCGATCACGAAGCCCGAACCCGATCGCCGTACCGGTCGCCGGAAGATGCCCATCATGTCGGGCACGTCATCGTGGGCGCCACCCGTCAGGCATCGGGTCCGTCCTTCTCCATCGTGGCCCAGAGGCCGTGTTCGTGGAGCCGGAACACGTGCATCTCGGCCTGTTCACGGGTGCCGTTCGCGACGACCGCCCGACCTTTGTGGTGGACGTCGAGCATGAGTTCGGTGGCCTTCTCGATCGAGTACCCGAACAGCTTCTGGAGCACGAACGTCACGTAGCTCATCAGGTTGATCGGGTCGTTCCAGACGAGCACGATCCACGGGTGGTCGGGCGCGGTGCGCTCGTCGACGTCGGGTTCCTGAACCTGGGTCGGCTCGAGCGTCGTGGGCACCACCCCATTGTGCCGGAACCGTCGGGCAACGGGTCGCGCCGGCTCGATGGCCGTGCGACGGGCGGCGCGGTCGGGCAGCGATCGGACCTGGGCCCCGTGGGTCGGACGTTGGCCGCTTCGTCGGCGGGGCCGTACGATGGCGGCACCATGGCAGTCGGCAGCCGACCACTCGTCCCGTCCCGGTTGGCGCCCGGCGGCGTCGCTCACGGGTCGCGCCGCGCCGCCACCTCGACCGTTGGGTCGTACATCGCGCTCACCAAGCCGCGCATCATCGAGCTCCTGCTCATCACGACCGTGCCCACCATGGTCGTCGCAGAGCGCGGGTGGCCGTCCACGTGGCTGGTGCTGATCACCCTGCTCGGTGGCACGCTCGCTGCAGGCGGCGCGAACGCGATCAACATGTACGTCGATCGCGACATCGACAAGTTGATGGAGCGCACGAAGAACCGGCCGCTCGTCACCGGTGTCATCGAGCCGCGCAACGCGCTCGTCTTCGCGGTTGCGCTCGAGATCGTCGCCTTCGCGGTGTTGTGGGCGGGTGCGAACCTCCTGTCGGCGGTGCTCGCACTGGCGGCCACGGCGTTCTACGTGGGCATCTACACACTGTGGCTCAAGCGCACGAGCCGTCAGAACATCGTGATCGGAGGTGCCGCCGGCGCCGTGCCGGTGCTCGTCGGGTGGGCCGCGGTCCAGAACGACCTGGCGTGGACCCCGCTGGTGCTGTTCGGCGCCATGTTCTTCTGGACACCGCCGCACTTCTGGGCGCTGGCCATCAAGTACGCCGACGACTACCGCGCCGCCAACGTGCCGATGTTGCCGGCGGTCGTGCCGTTCGAGCACGCGGTCCGTCAGATGATCGGCCACACGCTGGCGATGGTCGCCTGCACACTGATCCTCATCCCGGTCGCCGATCTGGGCTGGCTGTACTCGATCTCGGCGATCGTGCTCGGTGCGATCTTCATCGCCGCCACGCTCTGGCTCGGGAAACATCCCACGGCCTCGGCGTCGATGCGGGTCTTCGGGTACTCGATCACGTACGTGACGGTGCTGTTCGGCGCCATGACGCTCGACATCCTGCTGTGACCGATCCCGACCTCGCCGCGTTGCTCGACCGACACGGCCTGACCCGGGATCGGGTCGAGGAGTTGTTCGGGCTGGCGTCCGAACGGATGCGCACCGAGGTGGCGGCTGTCGTCGCCGAGGCCGGACAGGGCCGTGCCGTGCCGGTGGTGTCACACGACGAGGTGGCCGCAGGAGCGGTCGGCGCGGCGGCGATCGCCGACATCCGTCGGCGTGGCTGTGTCGTGATCCGCGGCACGTTCGACCGCGAGCAGGCGGAACAGTGGGACGCCGACGTCGCGGTATACCTCGATCGGAACCGGTTCGAAGATGCCTATCGGGAGTGTCATCCCGATCGCACCGGCCGGCGCATCTGGGGCATCTACTGGTCGCCTGCCCAGGTGGCGGCCCGCCAGCACTCCCACATGGAGGCGACGCGCCGGTTCCTGAACTCCCTCTGGCAGCACGAATCCGAGGGCCGGTCCTGGTTCGACCCCGACCACGACATCGGGTACGCCGACCGTCTGCGACGCCGTGCGCCCGGCGTCGCGGCGCGTGGCCTGCCGCCACACTCCGATGCGGTCTCGTGCCTCGGGTGGCGTGCCGCGGAGAACGAACTCGTCTTCCGGGACGTTCTCGCCGGTCACTTCGACGCCTACGACCCCTGGGACGCTGCGTACCGCACCGCGGCCGAGCTCGATGCCGGTGCGCCGTCGTGGGTGTTCCGTACGTTCCAGGGTTGGACAGCGCTGTCCGAGATGCGTCCGGACGACGGCGTCCTGCACGTCGTACCGATCCCACGGGCCGCTGCGTACATGGTCCTCAGGGGAATCGCGGGCGAACTCGGCCTGCTGGGCGGCGCACCCGAGCCCGCACCGCAGCGGTTCCGGGCCGACGACCTGCTGCTGCCGGCGCTCGTGCCGATTCCGAGCGTCGAACCCGGCGACACGGTCTGGTGGCACGGCGACGTGATCCACTCGGTGGCCGACGCCGCCAACGAGACGCGATGGGGCAATGTGATGTACATCGCCGCCACGCCGAGCTGTCCACGCAACGACGCCTACCGCGCGTCGATGTTCGAGCGGTTCGAGCGTGGTTTGAGCCCTCACGACTTCCCCGACGAGCACTTCGAGGCCGACTTCGTCGGCCGGCCGACGGTCGACGACCTCGATGCCACCGGACGTGCCCACTTCGGTCTCCCGACACTCGCCTCCGGCTGACCCTCGCCCGACCGCCGTCCGCTCCTGGTCGGGCGTCGGAGCGCGACGTGCATGTTCGGGTGGATTCGGGTATGCCTGTACCAGACGTCGAGTGCGTCGAACGCCGCACCCGGCGTGCGACGACGTACTCGAACGGAGGAATCGGCATGGAGGCGCCACCGGCAGAGGTCGAACCGGCTGGTCAGGATCGAGGTGCGGCGGGCCGCGCCGACTGTTGGTTGGCGGGCACCGGTGACGGCACCGACCCCGAGCGGCACGTACACGTCGTCCTGCTCGGTCTCCCCGGCGCCGGAACGTCGACGATCGGGCGACTGCTGGCGCACGAGCTCCACCGTCCGTACGTCGACCACGAGTCGATCGTCGGGCTCGGTCGCGATCGGGATGACGACCCGGACGACGACGACGAAGAACGTGCCGCCGACGACCGGGCCGACGACGACGATCGTGACGCCGACCTCGATGCGCTGCGGCGGGTGCTCGGCACGCACGGGTCGGTCGTGTACGGCGCCGGAGCCGACGTCGCCCGTTGCGCCCGGCCCGACGACCTCGCGGACGCCTACGTCGTCTGGCTCGACGCGTCCCCCGAGGTCGTCGTCGACCGGCTCGGCAACCGGGTTCATCCCCTGCTCGGCCCCCAACCGCTGAGCGCACTGCGCGAGATGGCGGCGACGCTCGGCCCGAAGGGGCGGGAGATGTGCGATCTGCGAGTGCAGGTCGACACCGCCGCCCCCGCCGAGGCGACCGAACAGATCCGCCGTGCCTGGCGGCAGCATGTCGACGA
>CAXBAZ010000500.1:0-3718 GCA_963973395.1 uncultured Acidimicrobiaceae bacterium | reverse complement strand
GGTCGACGGTCACTTCGTCGCACCACTCGACACCCTCGCCGCTCGAGACGTGGGAAATGACGCGCGTCCGGCCGTCCTTGAACAGCACGGCGACCTGTTCGGGCAGGTACACCTCGAGGTGGGTGCCGCCGGGTGTGCGGCGTGGCTCGACCTGCACGTCGTCGTGCAACCGCGCCCACATTGTTGGTGTGACGATGCCGTCAGCCTCCTCGCGCGGGATGCCCATCACGAGCTTCTGGAATGCCCACACGGACCGCAGTGTCGCCCCGCCGAAGTAGCCGTCGATCGGGCCAGGATCGAAGGCGAGATCGGTCAGCCGTCGTTGGAGGATCTCGACTTTGGTTTCGGCCATGCCTTGGATGAGGTCGTGGTCCAGGACCGGCACCGTGGACGTCGGCGGTGTCGTCGACGGCTCGTCGACGGGAACGGATGTCGTCGGCGTCGGAGGCGCGGTGCTCGCGGCGGATCGACCGGGCGATGGGAGCGGCGCCTGGACGTCTGCGTCGCTTGGGCCCGTGGCGCTCCCGAGTGCCCACCACGCACCGAGCGGCACCGCCGCGAGTGAGCTGGCGACCAGGAACCGTCGCCGGGTGTACGTCGCTTGCAGTTCGGGGTCGTGATCGTGGTGGTGTCGTCGGTGTCGTTTCATGTCGAAGGAATCAGATGTCGCTCGTCTCTGCCATCAATACTACGAGGCGTAGTTGAGAACCCCGGTCGCGCGTGCGGCATTCCGGCCTGTGTCGGCGCGTCAGCAGACCGCGCGCACGTACGGGTACGGGTTGACGGCGTTGCCACCGTTGGGGTGGACCTCGAAGTGGAGGTGGTTGACGCTGGTGTTCCCGGTTGCTCCGACGTAGCCGATCACTTCGCCCTTCGACACGGTTCGGCTGGATCCTTCCCACGCGCTGAGGTGTGCGTAGTAGTACTTGGTGCCCGAGGCGCCGGTAATCCAGACCGCATTCCCGCCGAGCCGATTGGCCTTGAATGTCGCTGATCCGGATTCGACGGCGACGAGCGGGGTGCCGCCGGGTGCCATCATGTCGACGCCTTGATGGCGTCGCCCTCCGGATCGCGGCGCGCCCCACGTGTCGGCGAACGATCTCGGCCCGGCCACTGGGCACACCATCCCGGCACCGGCGTTCGGGGCCGGCGCCGGGTCTGGCGCGGGAGGAGGTGTCGGTACGGCGGGCGGCTGTGGGGCGCTCGTTGGCGAGCCCGTCGAGGGGGCGGCACCGCTGTCGGAGTTGCCGGGCGACGGCGTGGCCGCGCGAGCGGCGTCAGCCTCGGCTCGTGCCTTTGCTTCGGCCTCGGCCGCTGCCTGCCGGTCGGCTTGTTCTTGCTCGCGACGTTCCCGCTCGGCGCGTTCTTGGCGCTGGCGTTCGAGCTCGTGCTGCACCTCGGCGTCCGCGAGCCGCTCTTGTTCGATGCGTTGGAGTTCGAGCACTTCGTTCTCGGCGGTGGCCTTGAGCGCTGTCCAGGTCTCTCGTGCCGTCGCCGTCTCGTCGCGCTGCTGCTCGAGGTCGTGGCGTGCGTCATCGAGTCGACGGATTGCCTCGTCGTACTCGTCGGCCTCCACGAGTTGGGAGCCGGTGGCTGCACCTGCGTAGACGCGCGCAGCCGCTTGATCGTTCCCTCGCCCGATGTCTTGGAACAGCATCAGCGGCCGTTCGCCGGCGCCTATGTACTGGCGAACGGCGCTCTCTGTGAGGCCGCTTCGGAGTGAGCCGACTTCGGCTTCGAGCGCGATCAGGCTTTCTTCGGCGGCGGCGAGCTCGATGGTCAGCGCATCGAGGCGCGACTCGGCGTCGAACATCGCCTGTGCCGCAGCGTTGGCCCGGTCACGGGCATCGAGGATCTCTCGCGCCGCCCGCTCCGCTGCTTCCCCGGTGTGGTCGGCGTGCACGGTCATCGGCGGCAGGAGCGTCGCCGCTGCGAGCAGCGCGATGGCGAAACTTGCAATTGGCCGACTCCGAGCTGACTCCGACAACATGTCGTAGATATTACAGACGCGTGACGGGTTCGGAGGTCGCGGGCCGCCTCAACGCCCTTGTGTCCTTCAATACGACACAATGTCGTTGTAAAGTCTGAGGCGGCTCAGGAGACCGCCTGAGCACCTGAGGGAGGCTTCTGTTGCCACGCAATCTTGAACCGCGATTCTCGCTCAGACGCCTCGGCGGCTGGTCGTGGGCGGTCGCACTCGTGCCGCTCGCGGCTGTCAGCACTGCGTGCGGTGGCGATGACGGTGAGGTCGTGGCGCGTGCATCCGACATCGGCCACGTGCACGATCTGGTCGTCGACGGTGACACCTTGCTGGTCGCGACACATCGAGGGCTCCTGCGGGTCGAGGCCGGCACGTATCGCCTGGTCGGTGAGCAGATTCATGACCTGATGTCGATGGCGGAGCTCGACGGCGGGACACTGGTGGCGAGTGGACATCCAGATCTCCGGCTCGAGGAGTACCGAGTCGATGGCGCACCGCCATTCCTGGGCCTGATCACGAGCACGGACGGCGGCGACAGCTGGGACGCCGGCGGCCTCCTCGGGCGGGCCGACTTCCATGCGATCGATGTCGAGGATGGGACAATGCTGGGAGCTGATTCGACGGGAACCGTCTGGCGGCTGAGTCGGAATGGTGGTGGGCAGCCGATCGGCTCGATCCCGTTCGACGTCAACGATCTCGCGATCTCACCCGACGACCCCGACGTCGTGGTGGCGACCTCCTGGGACAGCGAGCTTGCGATGAGCGAGGATGCCGGCCAGACCTGGGAGTTGCTCGCCGAAGCACCCCCGATCTTCGAGATCGAATGGGCCACGACCGGACTTATCGGAGCAGCTGACTCCGGCGAGCTGTGGACCGCGCCCGGACCCACCGGACCGTTCGAACGGTCCGGGAACGCGCCGGTGGACGTGGAAACGCTCTTGGTCCACGAGGATGGTGTCTGGATCGCGAACGACGGAGGCCAGCTCCACCGTCAAGACGAGGATGGCTCGTGGTCACCGTTGATCCGCGCCGCCGACTGATCGTGGTGAGTGCTCCCTTGCGGTGTGCGGTATGGGACGATCGTTCGACGCACGCAGATCGCATCGGGCTGTCGTGAACCCTCCGCCACAGTGGCGTGGTCGGTTGGCGGCCGGCCCGTGGTGGCTCCTGTACAGCGGGCCGCTCGATCCACACGACGCCCATCGACACGATGCCATCGAGGTCGTCGTCCACGGCGGTGTGCCATGCGTCAAGGTGGGTGACGAGTCACAGCCCGGGCCGATCGTCGTCGTGCGCTCGCGGGAACCTCACGGGATTCAGGATCGTCGCGACCACGGACTCGTCGTGTTCATCTCACCCGACGCAGACGTCGGTCCGCGACTGCGCCAGAGCGACCCAACGCCGACCGGGCGCACGGGTCGTCATCATCCGGTGGCGCAGATCCTCGGCTCGCTCCGCAGCGCGAACTGGTCCCAAGCCGACGAGGCGGTGCGTCGCATCCTCGACCGGCTCGATGCACCAAGCGAGTCCGGCACCGTGACATGGTGGCGACAGCCTGCCCTCGACGAAGCTCTCCTGCGACTGCCCGACGGCGTGGATCTACACAGCGTCGACCTCGCGCAGCTCGCCGAACAGGCCGGGCTACCCATCGAGCGGCTCACCGTCGCGATCGAACGGGAGATCGGTCAACCGATCGGATCGTACGTGCGTTGGCTCCGGCTCGTTCGCGCCATCGAG
>CAXBAZ010000499.1:0-3719 GCA_963973395.1 uncultured Acidimicrobiaceae bacterium | reverse complement strand
CCGGCCTCGGCCCCTCGCTGCAGACCCAGCTGTTCGCGTTCGCGGGTCTGGGCGCCCTGGCGGCACTGCCGCGACCGCTGTCGGAGATCATCGACGAACCGGTCGATTTTCGCGTCGTCGCCGCGGCGGCGTTCGCGGGTCTCGACGCGTGGGCGACGATCGGGTCGCCGGGCGCCGACGGACCGCGCGACAAGTTCGCGGCGCGCCTCGCCGGCTCGCTGCTGTCGCACGGTGCCGCGCTGGTGTCGACGATGCTCGCCCCGTCGTACCCGATCGGCAAGGCGACCAAGAACCCCGACCTGTTGGCGTCGCTGCGGTCACCCTCGGGGTTCATGCGGGTGCCGCAGTCGCCGATGAACTCCGTCGGCGCCTGTGCGTCGAGTCTGATCTCGCTGGCCGACGTCGCACCCCAGATGCTGATCCGACATCCGGGTCTCCGGCCGCCGCGCCTGATCCTCTGGACTGCCGCCGACAGCCCCACACTGCCGGCGTGGGAGGTGCTGGAAGGGTTCGGTCCCGGTGCGCTGGTGACGACCGACAAGGTGGCCACCCTGAACGCCGATCGGCCGCAGGGCGATCACCGCAGCGTCGCCGACTCGCTCGCCCCGTTCGACATCGATGCGTGCGGTACGGTCGTCGGCGACGGCGGGTCGGGGCTGATCGTGACGACGCTCGACATGGCACTCCGCCACGGGCTCGACATCACGTCGATCATCGCCGGCTGGGGGCAGAGCGGCGAGACCGGTGGCAAGGCCCACTTCGCCGGCGTCGGGTTCGGGGGCGAGAACGCACTCATCCAGGCGTTCGAGGTGGCCCGCGAGGGTCACGGTTTCGGCGTCGCCGACTTCGGATACCTGGCGGCGCACGCGACGGGCACCCGCACCAACTCGCGCACCGACCTGACGTCGGTCGCGACCGCCCGCGCGGTCGCCGCCGAACGTGGCGGGGGCACCGTCGGGACGGTGCGCGTGGGCACGCCCAAGGCGCTGGGCGACGGGCACACGATGGGTGACGCCGGGCTCAAGGAGGTCGCCCAGGCGCTCCGCCACGTGCTCGGCCAGACCGCCGTGGGTGTGCCGACGCTGCGCAACGTCGATCCCGATCTCGGCGCGGTCGTCGACCAGTACGACCTGAGCGGCGCCACGGTGCCGGGCGACGCCGACGGCGGCGCGATCTGCGCCACGCAGGGATTCGGCGGGTACGACGGCGCGGTCGCGCTGCGTTCCGCCAACCCCGAGTCAATCGCCCGCTACCGCTGCGACCCGGGCGATCTGGCCGCCTACCTGGAGCAGTGGCCCGAGATCCGCCGCAACCGCGAGCGTCGCGAGCTGGTCAGCCGCACCACCCGGGGCGACACCCTCCGGCTCGCCCTCGAACACCGCTGGTCCGGCGCCGACTGAGATCGCCGACCGCGTGCCGGTCACGTCGGGCCGTCAGCTACCGGCCGCGGCACGGACCGAACCGCATGCCGCGACGACGGCCGGCGTGGCTTCCGCCACCGGGTCGGACTCGACATCGACCCAGGTCACCCGCGGGTCGCGACCGAACCAGCGGAGCTGGCGCACGGCGAACCGGCGGGTGCGGACGACGATCTGCTCGATCGCCTCGTCGAGCTCGGTCTCGCCGCACAGGTGCGCGGCGATCTCCCGGTACCCGAGCGCCTGACCCGCCGAACGTGAGAACCCCCCGCCGGCGAGGATCGTGTCGACCTCGCCCACGAGGCCGTCGGAGATCATCCGATGGACACGCTGCTCGATCCGCTCGGTGAGCACGGCCCGGTCCCATCGGATGCCGACCTGGACGATCGGCGTGGGCGGATACTCCTGGAGTCCCGGCCCGAACGAGCTGAACGGGCGGCCGGTCTGCTCGATCACCTCGAGTGCGCGGACGATGCGGCGCACGTTGGTCGGCTCCATCTTCGCCGCCGCGTCGGGGTCGAGCGTCGCGAGGCGGGTGTACACCGCCTCGGCGCCGATCGTGTCGGCTTCGTTCATCAGCCGCGCCCGGACGTCGGGCCACTCGCCGGGGAGATCGAGGTCGTCGATCACCGCTCGGTGGTACAACCCCGTGCCGCCGACGAGGATCGCCGTCGACCCGCGACCGTCGATCTCGGCGATCACGTCACGGTACGCACGCTGGAACTCGGCGACCGCGAACTCGGCATCGGGCGCCACCAGATCGATCAGGTGGTGCGGCACCGCGGCGCGATCGGCGGGCGACGGCTTCGCCGTGCCGATGTCCATACCGCGGTACACCTGCATCGAGTCGACGGAGACCAGTTCGACGTCTCCGAACTCGCGCGCGGCCGCCATCGCGACCGACGACTTCCCGGACGCGGTCGGCCCGACGACGGCGACGGTCGGCACGCTCAAGACGCCCCTCGGCCGATCACATCACCGTCACGATGCGTTGACGGCGATGCGGACCTTGTGCGTCGGTTCGGCGAGCAGCTCGACGAACCGACCCTCGAGGAAGTGAGGGGCTCCCCGCATCACCTCGACCGACGCGTAGCTGCCGGTGCGGATCGGGAACGGCGGGCTGAAGTGGACGAGCTTGTTCTGGCGGGTGCGGCCGGAGACGACGTCGGGATTGCGCTTCGACGGCCCCTCGACGAGCACCTCCTCGACGCGGCCGGCGCGAGCCTCGTGCTTCGCCAGCGCCGAACGCTCGACCACGACCTTGAGCCGGTCGAATCGTTCGCGCGACACGGCCGGGTCGACGAAGTCGGCCTCCATCTCGGCAGCCTCGGTGCCCGGCCGCGGCGAGAAGATGAACATGTAGGCGTAGTCGTACTCGGCGGCCGCGGCCACCTCGAGCGTGCGTTCGAAGTCGTCGTCGGTCTCGCCGGGGAACCCGACGATGATGTCGGTCGACACGGCGAGATCGGGGACCACGCGTCGGGCCTCGGCGAGCCGTTCGAGGTAGCGCTCGCCGGTGTACCCACGGTGCATCAGCGCCAGCACCCGGTCGCTGCCCGACTGCAACGGGTAGTGGAGGTGCTCGCAGACCGCCGCGGTCTCGGCCATCGCCGCGAACGTCTCGGGCCGCATGTCCTTCGGGTGCGGGCTCGTGTAGCGCACCCGTCGGATGCCGTCGACCGCCCCCACGTCTCGGAGTAGCTCGCCGAACAGTGGCCGGAGCTTCGCGTCGGCGTCACCCGCCTGACGGGCGGCGAGCTGGAGGTCGCGGCCGTAGGAGTTCACGTTCTGGCCGAGCAGCGTCACCTCGGTCACGCCGGCGGCGGCGAGGTGGCCGACCTCGGCGACGACGTCGGCGTACGGCCGGCTGATCTCGACCCCGCGCACGGCCGGCACGATGCAGAATGCGCAGTTGTTGTCGCACCCGATCTGGATCGTGACCCAGGCGTTGTAGCTCGTCTCGCGGCGGGCCGGGAGCGCCGACGGGAACAGTGCGTGGTCGTCGATGACCGCCGCTTCGAGGATCTCGGTGACGGGAGCGTCGGCGTGCGCCGCCTCGTGCAGCAGCTCGGCCGCGCGGTGCACGTTGTGGGTGCCCATCACGACGTCGACGTGCTTGGCCTTGCGGGCGACGAGGTCACGGTCCTTCTGGGCGAGACACCCGGACACGACGATCTGTCGGCCGTCCTTGGCGTCCTTCCACGGCTTGAGGTGGCCGAGGTTGCCGTACAGCTTGTTGTCGGCGTTCTCGCGAATGCAGCAGGTGTTGAGGACGACGACGTCGGCGTCGTCCTCCGATTC
>CAXBAZ010000498.1:0-3732 GCA_963973395.1 uncultured Acidimicrobiaceae bacterium | reverse complement strand
ATCTGTTGCCGACTCGTTCGATGTAGGTCTCAACGCAGATCTCGGTGCCGAGGGTCAGCTTTCGTTGATGCTCGATAGTGAGCTTCACGATCGGATAGTGCGTTTCCGCCCAGAGCACGGTTTCGAGTGGGTGCCCGGCAGCACGCATCAGGTTCTCGAAGCCGAGTTGCGCCCACGTGATCGGTGATGCTGCGAATAACACACCCACAGCGTCAGTGTGCTGGAGCGTGACGTGTGTGTGGAACACATCCGTCAGCGATGCAGCGGGTTCAGGCGGGATCTTCTTCATCGCTCGCCCGCGGAACCCGAAGCCATCAGCGAAGCTGCTCGGCTGATTGGTTCGTATGGTCCGGTTCCGACGGTGGGGATACGGATGGATCGCTGTGCGCTGAACAGGCTGATCATCCAACCGTCCGGGGCAGAGTCCGCGTTACGACGCCTTCGGTGTGTTCCGGCAGTGACCTGGCGGCATCGCAACTCGGTAAAACCGAGGACAGATCGGCCATTGGGAACACGTCGCAAGGAACCAGATCGGGCGGCTCGGGTCGACAACATCAACGGTCCTTCCTGGAACACACGAGAGTGATCATTGGCGCCAGCTGTCAAAGCGGCGCTCCACCACTTTGCTAATAGTGGTCAACGCGACACCGATCACCGATAGGAGCACGACCATCGAGAAGATCCGTACCGAGTTGAACGTGTACGACGCGTTCGTGAGCAGATAGCCAACGCCGGCGCTGGAACCGAAAAACTCACCGACGACTACTCCGATGAGGCCACTCGCTACGCCGAGGCGAACGCCGGTCAGGATGTAGGGCACCGACGACGGCAGAATCAACGCGCGGAATTTTAGGGTTTGCGGGAACAAGAAACTATCCGCCATGGTCGTGAGCCGCTTGTCGACCGTGCCCGCACCTACCGCTGTATTCAGAAGTATCGGAAATACCGCCATTATGAAGACCATCGCGATCTTGCTGCCCATGCCGAAACCGAACCAGACGATCAATACGGGAGCAAACGCGATTCGGGGTACAGCGTTCAGTCCGTGAACCCAGGGCGACAGCACCTTGTCGAGGGTCGAAGACACACCCATCAAGAGTCCGAAGAACACCCCGACGACCGTTGCGAGAAGCATCCCAAGTCCATACTCCTGGCCGCTGATGGACAGATGTCGCCAGATGGCTCCGGATTGGAACAGGTCCGACAGGTCCGACATGACCGTCGAGAAACGCGGCAGAAAGAGGGGGTTCACCCACTCGAGCCGTGCAACGATCTCCCACAGCAGCAGGCCGCCGCCGACGGAACCCACCGTCCACGCCAAGCTCTCGGCTCGTAGCTTCCATCGCCGTCGCGCTGAGGCAGTTTCTGTGACCGGCGTGCCGGCTGGCGGCTGAGTGGCCAGTGGCGAGTCGTCCGCAGCAACTTGCATCGTGATCTGGTTCACCGTGTGCTCCCCTGCTGTGCGATCGGCGCCGACACGCGGTCGATCTCCGCCCACAGCGCGTCTTCGTAGTCGTGGAACTGGGATGTGCGTTTGATCGTCAGTGCACGCGGCCGCTCTAGTTCGATTTTGAACTCCCGAGAAATCTTCCCGGGCCGGCTGCTGAGCACAAGGACCCGATCGGCAAGGAAGATCGCTTCGTCGATCTGATGTGTGACGAAGAGTGTTGTTGAGCGGGACTGTTGCCAAATCCGCAACAGTTCGCTCTGCATCTGCTCACGCGTCTGTGCGTCGAGTGCAGCGAACGGTTCGTCGAGTAGAAGCAGTGCCGGCGACACAGCTAGGGCCCGGGCCAGATTGACTCGCTGCTGCATACCACCTGACAGCTGACCTGGAAAAAAGTTCTCGAAACCTTCCAACCCGACACGCCGCACTTCGAGAGCTGCCCGACGCTTCGCCTCAGACGTCTTGACTCCTTGTGCCTCGAGACTTAGTGAAACGTTTCGCAATACCGTACGCCACGGCAGCAGTCTCGGCTCTTGGAAAACCGTTGCCCGATCGTGCGCCGGACCGTTGACTGGACGGCCGGCGGCGATAATCGTGCCCGATGACTGCGGCAGCAAACCCATCACAGCGTTCAGTAGCGTCGACTTGCCGCATCCGCTCGGGCCGACGATCGCGACAAACTCACCGTCGCGGACAGAAAGATTCACTCCGGACAACGCAGTGAATGTCTGCCGCGGCGTCTCGAAAGTGACCGTCAGGTCGTCGATGATCAGGGTTTCGTCGCGTTCTGCACTCGAGCGACGTTCGGTCGCTGTTGTCATCGCCCTACCCGTTGCACTTTCAAGCCTCCATCCACTTTAGTTGTCGAGGTAAGTGAGCCGACCGGGACGGGCTCCACTTCGACACGTACGCTGAACGCCCGCCGAAGATTCTCTGAGAGCGCCTCGTGGACGTCAGCGTCGTGGTCGGACTCGACGACGACAACCAGGTCCTTACGTTCGCCGCTGCCGGAACGAACCTCGACATAGAACTCTGCTGTCGCCGCGAAGGTCTGGTGAATAACCGACTCGATTGCTGTCGGCCAGATTGTTACACCGTGGTAACGAATAGCGTCGTCGACTCGACCGGTAATGGGTAGCAGACGCAGGCTCTGCGCACCACAGGGGCAGGCCCTTGTGTCGATCGCTGCACGGTCTCCGGTGCGGAATCGGATTCTGGGAGTGGAGGGCCGTACACAGCTCGTGATTACGACCTCGCCCGGAGTTCCGTGTGCGCAAGGCTGATGCTCGTTGTCCAGAATCTCGATGTGAGACAGGTCGTCGAAGATGTGCATGCCGAACTCCCCAAACGCCTCACCGCTCGCGTTGCATTCAACCGCAACCCACCCGAGATCAGTGTTCGCGTAGTAGCACCGGGTGGTGGCGCCCCACAGCTCGGTGAGTTCCTGACGGACTTCCTTCGTGGCGGTCTCACCGGACAACAAGATGAGCCGAACGGACGACGTGCGTAGATCGCGTCCATCTTCTTGAGCCTTCCGAGCGATATGCAACACATACGACGCTGTCCCGCAGATCGCTGTTGCCCGAGTTGCGTCAATGAGCTCGAGCACCTTCAACGGAGGGGTGACCTTTCCGCTGCTGACGGGCAGCACGGTCGCGCCGACGGAGCGGATCGCACGGGTCAACGACCAGGACCCAGCTGGCACCCCGTACGATCCGGTCATGACGCACACGTCGCTCGACGTCAAACCCATCAGGGCGTAGAAGCGCCTGTAGATCAGGTTCAGGTTCGGCATGTCGCTGACGCACAAGGGCAACAGCCGGGGTGTTCCTGTCGTGCCCGTACTGGAGTGAATGAAGGCGATGTCGTCGAGGGCTTCGGGTAGGTACAACTCGCCAAACGGAGGGTTGCGTGACAGTTCGTCACGGAGATCCGTCACGGACCAGGTCGGCCAAGCCTCCAACTCAGTTGGTAACCGGGCGGGAAGACCGTGACGTTCCCATAGACGCCGGTAGAACGGAATGTGCTCCCAGGCCATGCGAAAAAGGTCGTTCATCCAGCGTGTTCTGGTCGTGAGACGTTCCTCCTCGTTCATCTCGAGGACAGACCGTGTTTGGATCAGGAACTCGTCGGCGGACACTGAGTGGCCGGGTTGCCCTCCCAGCCAGCTCGACCCGATCTGGTCGAGTGAACGCGGCATCGCCGCGGCTCCAGCATCGTTGGGCATTCTCATTCAAGCCTCCGTGTGATGGCAGTCGCGGCCTCTCGCAACACCTGCCCGATCT
>CAXBAZ010000497.1:0-3741 GCA_963973395.1 uncultured Acidimicrobiaceae bacterium | reverse complement strand
CGTCGCTACGGGCGGGGCCCGGCCGAGCGGATCTACCGGCGACTCACGGTGTGACGCGACGGGTTCGGGGGGCGAGCCGGCAGGCGAGCCCGACCGTCGGGAATCGAGGATCCGAGCGGGATGGGAGGAGCCGAGCTCTCCGCCCGAGTCGTCAGAGCACCTCGCTGAACGTGCTGCAGTTCTGTGGATCGCCGGTCTGGTAGCCGCGCTGGAACCACTGCACCCGCTGGGCCGACGAACCGTGGGTCCACGACTCGGGATCGACCCGTCCCGACGTCCGCTGCTGGATCGCGTCGTCGCCGACCGCGGCCGCAGCATCGAGCGCCTCTTCGATCTCGCCCGGTTCGTCGAGCAGATCGCGATCGGCCGCGTCACGGGCCCAGGCGCCGGCGAAACAATCGGCCTGGAGCTCGAGCGAAACCGAGTACTGATTGGCCCGCTGCGGATCCTCCTGCTGGGCGCGGCGCACCTGCTCGTTGATCCCGAGAACGTTCTGCACGTGGTGTCCGAACTCGTGGGCGACGATGTACTGCGCCGCCAGGTCGCCCGTCGCACCGAACTGGTTCTGCAGCGTCACGAGGAACTCGAGGTCGAAGTACACGAGGCTGTCGAGCGGGCAGTAGAACGGCCCGGTCTGGCTCGACGCCTGGCCGCACCCGGTGTTGGTCGCACCGGAGAAGAAGACGGTCTGCGTGTCGACGTAGTCGACACCGAACGAGAGCGGCAGCTGGTCGATCCAGTACTCCGACACGTCATCGGTGGCACCGCACAGGATCTGCTCGAGCTCCGACTCGCACGGCGTCTCCCCGCCGGGCGCCGCCGTCGATCCGCCCTCGCCGGCAGGCACCGCCGGCGAGCCGCCCGCCGGCAACCCACCGACGCCACCGCCGCCGAGCAGCTTCGGGAGGATGAACACGGCGCCGAGCACGAGGATCGCGACCAGTCCGCCACCGCCCTTGAGCAGACCGCCGAGACCACCCGGGATCGGCATGCCACCGCCACCGCGCCGGTTCCCCCCACCCAGGCTGCCCCCCAGGATGTCGCCAAGGCCACCGGACAGACCGCCGCCTCCCTGCCCGCGCCGGTCCTGGATGCGACTCGAACTCCGCGAACGAATCTTCGTCATGAGCACAGTCTCGCCGACGCGGGCCGGGTCATGACTCGTCCGGCGGTCGAGGGGCCGCCATCGGGCCGGACCGGGGCGCCGAGACGTCGCGCCGGAGGCCGCGCAGGCCGACGGCACCAGCTCCGATCAGGGGGCCGCGGTCACCGAGCCGAACGGGTGTGATCCGGGCCGCCGCACCGTGACCGACCCGCGCCACCTGGTCGATCTCCTCCTGGGCCGCGTTGAAGAACGTCGCGGCGAAACCGAGCGCCACTCCCCCGCCGACGACGACGAGGTCGATGTCCATCGACGTACAGATCATTCCGGCGGCCCGGCCGACGAGACGGCCGGTCCGCCGCATGATGTCGTAGGTCGGTTCGGTCGGCGACCGTCCGGTGATGGCCTCGATCGCGAGCCCGGACGCCTCGGCCTCCAGGCAACCACGGGCGCCACATCCACATCGTCGTCCACCGGGCTCGACGATCATGTGGCCGATGTGCCCCGCGTTCCCGGTTGCGCCGTCGAGGAGTTCACCGTCGATCACGAGCCCGCCCCCGACGCCGGTCGACACGGTCATGGCGCAGAAACTGGACACACCCTGCGCTGCGCCGAGCCAACCCTCCGAGAGCGCCAAGGCCTTGGCGTCGAGGTCGCCGTACACCGGGAGCCCCGTCAGGTCGGCGAGGTGCGAGCGCAGCGGGAAACGCCGCCACGACGAGATGTTGACCGGGGAGACGGTCTCGCAGTTGCGGTCGATCGGCCCGGCGCATCCGATCCCGATCGCCCGGACCCGCACCTCGTGCTGTTCGGCCCGTTCGAGCTGCTCGGCGACGATCGAGGCGAGCGCGGCGAGGTGCGACTGGGGGCCGACGTCGGGCTCGACGTCGACCCGGCTGCGATCGAGCAGCGCCCCACGCGACGTCATGAGACCGGTGGCGAACTTCGTGCCGCCGATGTCGACCGCGAGGATCACGTCCCCCTGCTGACCCGACGGCGTGCTCATCGTCGATGACGCTACCGTCGGGTGCTCCTACGGGGAGTTCGCACACCGATCGTGCGCGGCGCGGACCGCGCGTCGAGCCGGACCGGTTAGCGTCTGCCCGTCGGCTTCAGCCCGGCCAGGAACCACCCGAAGAACCACCATGTCACGCGCCTCGACACGCTCCGGCCCGATCGGCATCCTGCTCGTCGGCGCGCTCCTGGTTCCGGGCGCGGCCGCCTCGGCACAGGACGCCGGCACATCGACCACACCGCCGTCGTCGCCCCCGCCGACCACGGTGCCGCCCGCACCCACCACACCGGCCACGGCGTCCACGCCGACCAGCTCGACGACGACGACCACCACGACGACCACGACCACGACGCCGACCAGCACCACGGTCCGGGCCACGACGACGTCGCGACCGACGGCCACCACGAGCACCACGAGCACCACGACGGCACCGCCGAGTTCCATCCCGCTCGCTCCGACCCGCATCACGGTGCCGTGCGCCCCACCGACGACCACGACCACGACCACGACGCTGCCGGGCCCGACCACCACCACGACGACCACCACCACGACCACCACCACGTTGCCCGGCGCCACGACCACGACCACGACGACGACCGTTCCTCCGCCGCCGTGTCCGACGACCACGGTGCCCGACACCACGGTGCCGGCCGCACCGGCGACCCCGCCGTCCGCACCGGCGGCGGCGCCGCTCGGCGTGGAGATCCCCGACGACCTCGGTCAGATCCTGCTGACGATCCGCACCCTCGAGTCGGGCGGCCGGTACGACGCCCCGCCGAACAAGGGCAGGGCATCGGGCGCCTATCAGTTCATCGCCAGCACGTGGAACAACTACGCGGGCTATCCGCACGCGTACCTGGCTCCGCCCGCGATCCAGGACGAGCGGGCACTCTCCGACGTGCGTTCGATCCTGTGGACGTGGAAGGGCGACGTCTCGATGGTGCCGGTGATCTGGTACTACCCGAAGGCCGCTCGCCAGCCCGAACTGATGGACCAGGTTCCGCTGCCGCAGTACGGAAACCGGCTGACCGTACGCGAGTACCAGCGCCGCTGGCTCGAAGTGCTCGCGTTCATCACGGGCGACCCGTCGGCGTTCCGCCTCGCGCTCGCCCCACCCGGCCTCGAGTTCCTGTCCGGCCTACCGCCGGTCGTCGAGCGAATCCCGCTGGCGCTGGAACAGATCGCCTTCCCCGTACTCGGCGGCGCCGTCGTGGCGCCTCCGCAGCCGTGTGCCGACGAATCGTGCGCCACCGGTACCGCCGCGATCGTGTACGGCCAGAAGCTGCAACCGGTGCTCGCCGCAGTCGATGGCGTCGTGACCGCCGTCGAGTACGGCGATCCCGTGTCGGGAGCGGTCACCCTGACGCTGACCGACATCGCCGGCCGTCGGTTCCACTACGCCGGGTTCAACGACGACAACCACGGGACCGTCGACGGCGACGCCGATCATTCCCTGCGGTTCACCGCCCTGGGCCGTGTCGGCACGAAGGTTCGCGCCGGCCAGATCCTCGGCTTCCTCGGCGACACCGACCCGATGCCCGGCGACGAGAACCGCGGGGCGCCGACGCAGCCCGTGTGGCCGCACCTGCGCCTGACGATCTTCGATCGCGACGGCACCCGCCTC
>CAXBAZ010000496.1:0-3753 GCA_963973395.1 uncultured Acidimicrobiaceae bacterium | reverse complement strand
ACTTCAGCCAGTTGTCGCCGTAGTTCGAGAAGATCGTGTCGTCCGGTCGGGCGTTCGTCGCTCCGCGTGCCTTCGCCGCCAGTTCGGGCGTGAGCGGGATCTGCTCGAAGTGCGACTCCATCGCCGGGTTGTGGAAGTAGGCCACCGAGATCCGCTCCCGACCCGGCGGTGGGCTGACGACCCGGTGTCGTGTCGCCCGGAGGTAGCCGTCGGTCGCGATCTGGAGCATCTCGCCGATGTTGAGCACCAGTGCGCCCGGCATCGGCGTGGCGTCGACGAGTTCGTCGCTGATCTGCACCTGGAGTCCGCCGACGTCGTCCTGCAGGATGAACGAGAGCAGCCCGGAGTCGTTGTGGAGGCCGACGCCCTGACCCGTCACCGGCGCGCCGGTGGAGGCCGGCTCCTGGGCCGGGTATCGGATGATCTTCACCAGCACCTCGGGGTGTGGTCGCATCGCCGCGTCGAAGTGATCGGCGGGCCGGCCGAGCCCGAGCGCGATCGCCCGCAACACGGCGTTGCCGACGTGGCCCATCTCGGCCATCCAACCGGTGAGGATCGGCTGCATCGACGGCACGGAATCCGGCCACTGGTTCGGGCCGCGCACGCGGAGCCAGACCGGTCCGCCCGGGCCGGGGTCGACCGGCTCGTGCTCGGGACCGATGTCGATCTGATCACGCCAGTCGCTCGCGCCGTTGGTGTGTTCCATCCCGAGTCGGGTGTACCCGCGGAAGTGCGGCGTGTTGGTGTTGACGATCGCCAGCCGTTGCTGTTCGGGTTGTGCGAAGAACGTGGCGGCGACCTCCATGACCGCCGACTCGGTCGCTGGGTCGACGCCGTGCCCGACGAGGTAGCAGAAGCCCGGCCCGTGCAGCGTTTCGCGCAACTCGTCGACGAACGTCGCGGCCGCCGCGCCAGATTCATCGGTGAGGAAGGGCCCGATGTCGAGCACCGGCAGGGAGGCCATCGCACCATCGTAGATCGCCGTCGGCTCCTCGTAGCCTGGCCGACATGGCTTCCGTGCAGGCGAACGGCATCACGATCGAATACGACGAGCAGGGATCGGGTGACCCCCTCCTACTCGTGATGGGTCTGGGCGGCCAGCTCGTCGACTGGCCCGCCCCGTTCGTCGAGCAGCTGGCGGATGCCGGTTTCCGGGTGATCCGGTTCGACAACCGCGACATCGGTCTCTCGACCGAGATCGACGCACCGCCGCCGACACGCGCCCAGCTGTTCAAGGCGGTGGCACTGCGCCGGCCGCTGCCGGCCGCCTACCTGCTGCGCGACATGGCGAACGACGCGGTGGCGCTGCTCGATGTGCTCGACATCGACCGTGCCCACGTCGTGGGCATGTCGATGGGCGGCATGATCAGCCAGGAGATGGCGATCAGCGCCCCCGATCGTGTGGCGAGTCTCGTGTCGATCATGTCGACCACCGGCAACCGTCGGGTCGGCCAGCCGAAGCCGAAGGTCGTCCGCACGTCGCTCCGTCGTCCCGAGCCCACCCGTGAGAGCGCGATCGAACAGGGGGTCGAACTGTTCCGTGAGATCTGCGGTCCGACGTTCGACGACGCCGAGTTCCGTGAACTCGCCACCAAGGCGTTCGAGCGCAGCTACCGCCCGGACGGCACCGCGCGCCAGCTCGCGGCGATCATCGCGAGCGGTGATCGCACGCCCGAGCTGCGACGGCTCGACGTGCCGGCCCTCGTGATCCACGGCCTGGTCGACCCACTCGTGCGTCCGAGCGGCGGCCTCGCGACGGCGCGGGCGATCCCCGACTCCCGGCTGCTCATGTTCAACGACATGGGTCACGACCTACCGCACACTCGCCACGCCGAGATCGTCACGGCGATATCGGCGAACGCCGCGCGGGCGCGCCTCGGCGCGTCGGTGGCTGCGAACGGCTGACGGTCACTCGGCCGCGGCGACGAGCCATTCGGTGAGGGCGGCGACGGCGTCGGTCGGAGGGCCGGCCGGCCACGTGACGTAGTAGCCGCGATCCGACCGGACCTCGGGGCCGACGACCGAGAGCGCTCCACCATCGACGTAGGCGTCGATCAGGGGGCGCCACCCGAGTGCGATGCCGTGACCGAGCAGCGCCCGCTGGAGCACCATCGGGTAGTTGTGGAACAGGACACGCCCCGGTGAGCGCGTGAGCGTGAGGTCGAACGTGGCGAGCCAGTCGGACCAGGTCATCCACGGATGGTCGCCGTCGTCCATGTGGATGAACGGCGCCCGGTACACGTCGGCCGCGCTGCTGTCGGCGGTGAGGCCGTGCTCGTGTGCCACGACCGGCGACGCGACCGGCACGACGACCTCGGGGAACAGCAGCCGGGTGTCCTGGCCGGGGAAGTCGCCGCTCCCGACGCGGATGGCGGCGTCGAACGAGCCGTCCGCGAGTTCGACGTCGCGGTCGAAGAGCCAGAGCCGGAGATCGAGATCGCCGAGCACCTCGTTGATCTGGTCGAGCCGGGGCACCACCCACGCCTGGGCGATACCGGGATGCGCCGCGAGCACGAACGTTCCTGCTGCGTCGGACGGTTCGGCGAGCTCGGCCAACCCGGCTTCGATCACGTCGAAGCCGGCGGCGACGTGATCGCGCAGTCGCCGCCCTGCGTCGGACAGCCGGCTGCGGTTGGCCGTTCTGGTGAACAGGCTCGTCCCGAGGCGTCGCTCGAGTGCTCGGATCTGGCGGGTGACCGCGGGTTGGCTCATGCCGAGCTCGCGGCCGGCGGCGGTGAAGCTGCCCAGGCGGGCCGCGGCCTCGAACACGGCCAGACCCTGGAGTCGGTCGACCCGCTCGATCAGCGCACGCACGATCGCACCATGCACAGAGGTTATGCCGAGCCAACCCGATTGGCCAGTGTCGATCTGCGTTTCCGGAGTGCACACTCGAAGGGTGACCATCATCGAACGTGGGGCTGCTGTCCGCGTCGCCGTCGGCCCGGGTGGAGTCGTGCTGGCGCGCGGCGACGACGTCGTCGAGCTGCATCCGCTCTGGCTCCGCCATCGGTCGATCGAACCCGGTCAGGTCGAGTCGACCAGTCGGCAGCGCCTGTTCAGCCCGGACGACCTCCCGGAGGATCTCGGCGTCGTCGCCGCCGACGTGCACGAGGGCGCACTCCACGTGTCGTTCAGCGACGGGCACCTCGCGCACCTCGATCTCGCCGCCGTCGAGTTGGCGGTCGGCTGGCGCGCCGACCCCGAGGAGCCACCGCCTGCAGAACCGTGGACGCGGCCGCTCGCCGAGTTCCCGTACGTCGACTGGAACGACATCACCTTCGACCCGGCGGTGGCGGATCCGAGCGCGGTGGTCGAGTTCCTGTCGCTCTTCTTCCGTCACGGCTACGTCGTGTTCCGGAACACCCCGGCCGTGCCCGGCACGGTCGCCCGGATCGCCGATCGACTCGGCTACATCGTCGGGCACAACTTCGGGTGGGTGTTCGACGTCGAGGCCACGCCGTCGCCGACCGACCTCGCCTACACGTCGATCGAGCTGCCGGCCCACAGCGACGAGCCCTACCGGCAGCCGGTGCCCGGCATCCAGATGCTGCACTGCATCAGCAACGAGGCGCCGGGTGGCGACTCGACGCTGGTCGACGGCCTGGCCGCGGCGATCGCGCTCGAGGCGGCGCACCCGACGTGGCACGCGGCGCTCGTGCAGACCGAGGTCGAGTGGCGCTACGACATCGGCACCGACACGGTGGTGAGCCGCGGTCACGTGCTCGAGTACGACCGCCACGGTCGGTACCGGCA
>CAXBAZ010000495.1:0-3772 GCA_963973395.1 uncultured Acidimicrobiaceae bacterium | reverse complement strand
CCTTCTTGGCCGGCGCCTTCTTGGCGGGCGCCTTCTTGGCCGGAGCCTTCTTGGCGTTCTTCGCAGCCATCAGCCGCTCAGCGTCCCGGGTTCAGCGCGGACTTGAGGGTCGAGCTCGCCGTGAACTTCATCGCGGTCGACGCCTTGATCGGGACCGGCTCACCGGTCTGGGGGTTGCGGCCGGTGCGGGCCGGACGCTCGGTGGTGCTGAACGAACCGAAGCCCGGCCATGCGACCTTGTCGCCACCCTTGGTGGACGAAACGACGATGTCGAAGAACGCACCAACGGTGCGCTCGGCGTCAGCCTTCGACACACCAGCGGCGTCGGCAACGGCTTCGAGCAATTCTGCCTTGGTCATGAGATTTCCTTTGTGCTTCGCAGAGATGGACGAGCCACGTCAGCGTGTCTCGGCGCCCGTCGGGCTGTCTTCATCAAAGGCGTCAAACTACAACGATGCAACTACCAATGTGTTTGCATCTGCAACCAGGGCGCCGTGCGAGCCTTTCGGATCAACGGTCTGCGAGGTAGTCCGCGGGGTCGGATGCCGCCAGCGCGACTCGCAGTCGCTCCGCGACATCGATCGACTCGCCCTCGCCGTATTTCTGGCGCGGCCAGAAGAATCCGCGCAGCCCGTCACCCTTCGTCCGCGGGACGACATGGGTGTGCAGGTGGGCGACGCTCTGACTGACGATGTTGTTCATCGCCACGAACGTGCCGCCGGCTCCGAGGGCGTCCGGCATCACGGTGGCGAGCATCCGGACCCTCCGGAAGTAGGGGCCGGTGTCCGCAGCCGGAAGGTCGCTCAACTGCACGACGTGGCGAGCGGGAACCACCAGCGTATGGCCCAGAAAGAGGGGGGTCCGGTCGAGGAACGCCACGGCCACCTCGTCGGCCCAGACGATGTCGGCCGGTGCGGTGCCGGCGACGATGTCACAGAACACGCACGGTGCGCCGGAGTCGTCCATGCCGTCACGCTAGATCGCCGGGCACCGATCCGTTCTCCCAGCATGGAGCGACCATCCCCCACCGGTCGACCGACGTCGGATACAACTGCCGTCGTTGAACCGCCGACAACGATCCGAGTCCACTCGAGCCCATACGAGGTACCTGTGACCGACCTGCAGACGAACGCCCGCGATCGGGCAATCGCACCCGCCGAGCGCGAGGGAGGTGAGCAGGAGACGACAGCGACCACCACGACGACCACCACGACGACCAGCACGACCCGGATCGTCGTCGACACGTCCGTCCTGATCGCCGATCCACACTGCTTCGACACGTTCGGTGGCGCGGCTCTGATCGTGCCGCTCACCGTCGTCGAAGAACTCGATTCGCTCAAGACCCGCCCCGACGACGTCGGCCGCGCCGCTCGGACGGCACTGCGCGCGATCGAGGCGTACCGGGTCCAGAACGGTGGTTCGTTGGCCGAACCCGTCGCGGTCGGCGACGGCACGCTGCAGATCGAGATCAACGGGATCCAGAAGCACCTGCTGGTCGAACACGGGCTCGACGTCGACGTACCCGACAACCGCATCATCGGGGCTGCACTCGGACAGACCGGCAAGGGCCCGACGGTGATGCTCTCCAACGATGCTGCACTCCGCATCAAGGCGGCGCACCTCGGCGTGACGGCCGCCGCCCACGAGCCCACCAAGGGCGCGCGGGCCGAGCGCCCGGTCGGGTGGGTCGTCATCGAGGCCGAACACGAGGTCGTCGACTGTCTCTACGCCGCCGGCGGTGTCGACGTCGGTGCGGTCGAGACCGCCGCATCCCTGCACGACAACGAGTTCGCCGTGCTGCGCTGCGGCTCGCAGTCGGCCCTGACGCGCCGGGTCGACGGCGAGTTGGTCCTACTGCCGCACTCGGTTCCCGAGCCCTGGGGACTGCGTCCTCGCAACAAGGAACAACGCTTCGCCACCGAGTTGCTGCTCGACCCCGACATCGCCGTCGTCGCACTCGACGGACGCGCCGGCACCGGCAAGACGATCCTCGCCATCGCGGCCGCGCTCGAGCAGGTCGTCGAGCAGCAGCGGTACGAACGTGTCGCGGTGTACCGCCCACTCGTCCCGGTCGGCCGCGCCGACGTCGGCTTCCTGCCCGGAGGGCTGGAAGAGAAGCTCGATCCGTGGATGTCGGCGATCCACGACGCGATCGTCGCGCTCACGGATCGCAACAGCAGCCACGACGCCCGCCGGCTCATCGAGGAGCTGACCGCGCGAGGCCAGCTCTCGCTCGAGTCGGTCACCTTCCTGCGGGGACGCTCGCTCCAGCGGCAGATCGTCGTGATCGACGAGGCCCAGAACCTCGAACCGACCACGCTCCGAACGATCCTGACCCGGATCGGCGCCGGTACCAAGGTGATCTTCACGGGCGACACGAGCCAGATCGACGCGCCGTACCTCGGCGAGTCGAACAATGCGCTCGCGGTGCTGACCAACGCGTTCGGCGGGCAACGGTGCTTCGGCCATGTCACCTTGACGGCGTGCGAGCGCAGCGACGTGGCCAGTCTCGCCGCCGAACTGCTCTGACACCGACCGATCGAAGGTTGCGACACCCGCGGTCTAGGTTGCAGGTCGTGGAGGCACCCGACACGTCCGAACACACCGGGCCGGTCCCACCGATGGCCGACCTGCCGCGTTTCGCCGTCGTCGATGTCGAGACGTCGGGGCTGTCCACACGGTGGCACCGCCTGCTGCAGGTCGCGGTCGTCACGATCGAACGCGGCGCCGTGGTCGACGAGTGGTCGACGTTGATCAAGCTGCGGTGGCCACTCGGTCGGATCGGGCCGCGCCTCGTGCACGGCATCACCCGCTCCACGCTGCGCGGCGCCCCCCGCCAGCGTGACGCGCTGACCGAGTTGGCCGAGCGACTCGACGGCGCCGTCTTCACGGCGCACAACGTGCGGTTCGACTGGGCGTTCATCGAACGTGCGGCCCGTCGGTCCAAGGTGTCGATCACACCTGCACGACGGCTCTGCACGCTCCGCATGTCCCGGTCGCTCGATCCCGACCGTGTGCTGTCACACCGACTCGGCGACGTCTGCGAGCGGTACGGCATCGTCAACGACCGGCCGCACGACGCGTTGCACGACGCGCGCGCCACGGCGGCGGCGCTGCTCCTGCTGCTCGATGCGCACGGCATCACGGCCGCTGACGACCTCGACCGGCTCTACGAGCGCAGATAGCGCGCCAACACACGTTCGGTCGCCTCGCGGGCGGTCGCCCGCCACTCGGCCGGGTCGATCACCTCGACGTCCGGCCCGAGGCGCACGAGCGTGCGGGTCAACCACGGCTCGCTCACCACTGCGAGCGTGGCGGTGACCCAGCCGTCGCCGTCCGGGTCACCGACGGTCTCCATCGGGTACCGTTCGACCACCCACCGTGCGGCCGGCGCCAACCGCAGGGTCACCCGCGGGATCGAACCGTCGGTGAACCAGTCGCCGGGCACCGGGAGCGGATCGGCAGACGGCGTCGGGGTCTCACCAGTCGGCTCGATCGTCTCGATCCGGTCGATCCTGAACGTGCGGATCTCACCCGACCGGTCGTCGTCGGCGGTGACGTACCACTCGCCCCGGTCGGTGAAGACCTGGCGCGGCAGGACGAGTCGGTCGGTCACGTCGTCGCGGGCCGGGCTCCGGTAGCGGATCCGCACCTGTTCGCCACGCTCGGCCGCGCCGGCGAGGCTCGTCGCCGCGTCGGGACGATCGAGGTCGATCCGGACCCCGGACGTGTCGTCGTCACCCAACGCTGCCGCGAGCTTGGCGAGGCCGCG
>CAXBAZ010000494.1:0-3774 GCA_963973395.1 uncultured Acidimicrobiaceae bacterium | reverse complement strand
TCGCCGCCGAGTACCGACACGACACCGAAGAGAGACACCAATGACCATTGATCAGCGAACCATCGACGCGGCGGTCGCAGCCGTGACGGCGGCGTCCCGACTGACGACGTCGGCCCAAGGTCGCCTGCTCGCCGGAGACACCCTGACCAAGACCGACGACAGCCCGGTCACCGTCGCCGACTTCGGAGCCCAGGCGGTCGTGTGCAGCGTGCTGACCGAGACGCTCGGCGATGTCGAGATGGTGGGGGAGGAGGACGCGAACGACCTCGCCGACGACGGCTCCGGGCTGCTCGACGGCGTCGCCGCGCTGGTCTCGACCACACTCGATCGGGACGTGTCGGCGAGCACGCTGCTCGACTGGGTCGCGGTCGGATCGGGTTCTGCGGCGGCCGACCGCTATTGGACGCTC
This sequence comes from uncultured Acidimicrobiaceae bacterium, assembly GCA_963973395.1. Taxonomy (GTDB): domain Bacteria; phylum Actinomycetota; class Acidimicrobiia; order Acidimicrobiales; family Ilumatobacteraceae; genus Ilumatobacter. The sequence goes on along the minus strand of CAXBAZ010000494.1, from coordinate 3,365 downwards.
GACCCCATCGACGGAACGAAGGGATTCCTGCGCGGCGACCAGTACGCCATCGCGTTGGCGCTGATCGATCACGGCGAGGTCGTGCTCGGCGTGCTCGGATGCCCGAACTACCCGCTCGCGACCGGCGGACGCGGCGCCACGTTCGTGGCCGCGGACGGTGAGACCCATCTGCTGACGGCGGGAGAGCGCATCAGGGTCGCGGCCGTGCCTCCCGTGTCCCTGGAGGTGGCCAGGTTCTGCGAGTCGGTCGAGTCCGGTCACTCCGATCAGGGCCAGTCGGCGCAGATCGCAGCCTTGCTCGGCATGACCGCGGAGCCATATCGAATCGACAGCCAGTGCAAGTACGGTGCGATCGCCCTCAGCGACGCGAACATCTACCTCCGGTTGCCCACCCGCGCCGACTACGTCGAGAAGATCTGGGACCACGCAGCCGGCAAGCTCGTCGTCGAGTACGCAGGTGGTCGCGTGACCGATGTCCACGGTGCGCCACTCGACTTCTCGAGGGGCGCAGGGCTGTCGGCCAACAGCGGCGTGATCGCGACGAGCGGTCGGTTCCACGACGAGGTCGTGGCGGCCGTCGGCACCGTGCTGCCCTGACTTGCCGAACTCTTGCCGGTTGTAGGTTGCGGTCGCCGCGGGCAACGCCGTATTGTCTGGCGTCATGGTAGACAATACTGTGAAAGCGCCGGACGTGACGGCGGAGATCACTGCCGGCCGGCTGACCCACCTGCAGCGGCTCGAATCCGAAGCGATCCAGATCATGCGCGAGGCCGTCTCCGAGAGTGAGCGGCCGGCGATGCTGTATTCGATCGGCAAGGACAGCTCGGTCATGTTGCACCTGGCCCGGAAGGCGTTCTTCCCCAGCGTGCCGCCGTTCCCGCTCGTCCACGTCGACACCACGTGGAAGTTCAGCGACATGTACGCGTTCCGTGACGCCGCCGCGAAAGAGGCGGGCATGGATCTGATCGTGCACCAGAACCCGGAGTGCGTCGAGCGTGGGATCAATCCGTTCGACCACGGGTCGGCGGTGCACACCGACATGTGGAAGACCGAGGGTCTCAAGCAGGTGATCGAGCAGCACCGGTTCGACCTCTGCTTCGGCGGTGCACGACGCGACGAGGAGAAGTCCCGAGCCAAGGAGCGGGTGTTCTCGATCCGCTCGCCGCAACACCAGTGGGACCCGAAGCGTCAACGTCCGGAACTCTGGCAGGTCTACAACGGCCGCCGCAGCCCCGGCGAGACGCTGCGCGTGTTCCCGATCTCGAACTGGACCGAACTCGACGTCTGGCAGTACATCCACCTCGAGCAGATCCCGATCGTGCCGCTCTACCTGTCGGCCCCCCGACCGGTCGTCGACCGCGATGGCGTGATGATCATGGTCGACGACGACCGCTTCCGCCTGCACGAGGGTGAAGTTCCCGAGATGAAGTCGATCCGGTTCCGCACCCTCGGCTGCTACCCGCTGTCGGGAGCGATCGAGAGTGACGCGACCGAGTTGACCGACGTGATCCAGGAGATGCTCCTGGCCACCACGTCCGAGCGGCAGGGCCGGGTCATCGACTTCGACGGCGCCGCATCCATGGAGAAGAAGAAGCAGGAGGGTTACTTCTGATGGCACACGCATCCGATCTCATCGCCGCCGACATCGAGGAGTACCTCAGGTCGCACCAGTACAAGTCGCTGCTCCGCTTCATCACCTGCGGGTCGGTCGACGACGGCAAGTCGACACTGATCGGGCGGCTGCTGTTCGAGTCGCACCTCGTCTTCGAAGATCACCTCGCCGCACTGAAGGCCGACTCGGCCAAGGTCGGCACGCAGGGCGACGACCTCGACTTCGCCCTGCTGCTCGACGGGCTCGCCGCCGAGCGCGAGCAGGGCATCACGATCGACGTGGCGTACCGGTTCTTCTCGACCGAGCACCGCAAGTTCATCGTGGCGGACACGCCGGGCCACGAGCAGTACACCCGCAACATGGTCACGGGTGCGTCGACGGCCGACGTCGCAGTGATCCTGATCGACGCCCGCAAGGGTGTGCTCACCCAGACGCGACGGCACAGCTACCTCGTGTCACTGCTCGGCATCAAGCGCGTCGTCGTCGCCGTCAACAAGATGGATCTCGTCGACTTCTCACACGAACGCTTCGACGAGATCGAAGCCGAGTACCGCGCGTTCGCCGCCCAGATCGGGCTCGAGCACATGACGTTCATCCCGATGTCGGCGCTCAAGGGTGACAACGTCACCGAGCGCAGCGCGCACACCGACTGGTACGACGGGCCGACCCTGATCGGGTTCCTCGAGACCGTCCCCGTCGACGACGAGCGCGCCGACGGTCCGCTCCGGTTCCCGGTGCAGTGGGTGAACCGCCCGAACCTCGACTTCCGGGGCTTCTCCGGTGAGATCGTCGGCGGCACCGTCCGGCCCGGCGACCCCGTCCGCGTCCTGCCGGCCGGCACCATGAGCACCGTCGCTCGGATCGTCACGATGGACGGCGACCTCGACGAAGCGATCGCCGGGCAGTCCGTCACGCTCACCCTCACCGACGAGATCGACGCGTCGCGAGGCGACCTGATCTGCGCGGCCGATGCTCCGGCCGAGGTCGCCGACCAGTTCGAGGGCCACGTGATCTGGATGCACGAGGACGCCATGCTCCCGGGGCGGCCGTACCTCATGAAGATCGGCACCCGCACCGTCGGTGTGTCGATCGCGAACCCGAAGTACCGGGTCGACGTCAACACGCTCGAGCACCTCGCGGCGAACACGCTCGAGCTGAACGAGATCGGGGTCTGCAACCTGAGCCTCGACCGCGCGATCCCGTTCGACGCATACGCCGAGAACCGCAACACGGGCGGCTTCGTCATCATCGACAAGATGACCCAGAACACGGTCGGCGCGGGTCTGCTCCACTTCGCGCTGCGCCGGTCGCACAACATCCACTGGCAGGACGTCAAGGTCGACAAGGCCGCCCGCACCGAGTTGAACAGTCACGGCCCCGGTGTCGTCTGGATGACAGGTCTGTCGGGTGCCGGCAAGTCGACGATCGCGAACATCGTCGAGTCGAAGCTGCACACGCTCGGTGTGCGGACGTACCTGCTCGACGGCGACAACGTACGGCACGGCCTCAACCGGGATCTCGGGTTCACCGACGCCGACCGCGTCGAGAACATCCGCCGCATCGCCGAAGTCGCCGGCCTGATGGTCGACGCCGGCCTGGTCGTGCTCGTGTCGTTCATCTCACCGTTCCGGGCCGAGCGCCGGTTGGCGCGCGATCGGGTCGGAGACGGTGAGTTCATCGAGGTGCACGTCGACGCCAGCGTGCCGCTCGCCGAGAGTCGCGACCCCAAGGGCCTGTACGCCAAGGCGCGGCG
>CAXBAZ010000493.1:0-3781 GCA_963973395.1 uncultured Acidimicrobiaceae bacterium | reverse complement strand
GTGTCGATGAGCGACACGACACCGCCGGGTCGGACGACGCGCGCCATCTCGGTGACGGCGGCACCTGGGTCCGTGAGCCACTGCAACGTGCGTTCGGCCCGCACCACGTCGAAGGAGGCGTCGGGCTCGTCGAGCGAGCACGCGTCGCCGACCGAGAAGCGCACGCGACATCGAGCGGAGCCGGCATCGGATCGAGCGACCCGCAGCATCTCCGCCGAGGCGTCGATCCCGACGATCTCACCGCCGTCGCCGAGGTCGTCGGCCAACGCGAGCGCGGCGTCACCTCGACCACAGCCCACGTCCAGAAGTCGCTGCCCTTCGCCGAGACGCACCTCGTCGCGCTCCCATTCGCGCACACGGCGCGTCGACTCCCATCGCGCGGTGGCGTCCATCGCCGCGAGCAGCACCGCCGTGTTCGGATCGTCGTCGACCCGTTCGTACCCCAGGCCGTGCGTCTCCGGGAGCTCCACACGCCGAGCCTATGAGCGACACGTCCAGCCGTGTGCGCCGACGCCCGGACAGCCCGAGCCCCCCTGCCGATCGACGCGACCGGCCGGTCGATCATCGAGGGTCGTCCTCACCCGATCGTGCGGGGAACCGGCGCGGTTGCGGCGACGTCCAACCCGCATGCGATACGTACGGGCGATCATGCTGGGTGTGCTGTCGGCGACGTTGCTCGCCGCATGCGGCGACGACGGAACGGCCGGCGCGCCGCCGACCTCGACTCCATCGACCTCGACTCCATCGACCGCGACGGTGCCACCGCCCAGCACGTCGCCGTCGGCGCCGACACCGGCGGACGGGGGATGGATCGGCGACGAGCCGCAGTGGCACGGAGGTGAGGGTGGCGACGCGGCCTCGGTCGGGGACGGTGACACCGCGGAGATGGTCGCCGAGGACGCGGCGGCGACTGGTGCGCCACGGACCACGCCGGACACCGGCGACAGCGCCGAGCCCGCAACGTCGCCGCAGGAGGGCACGGCGTTGCGTGCCGGGAACGTCGACGACAACACCGACTTCGACGCCTACCTCGCCTACCTGGCACGGATCGCCGACCTCGGTGTCCCGATGCGCACGTTCGACGCGACCGGTCGTGTCGTCGTGACCGTCACGGGCGCCGACGGTCGCCCTGCCGCCGGCGAGGCCGTCACCGTCACCAGCGGCGGTGCGGAGGTCGCCCGGCTCGTCACCACCGCCGACGGAACCGCTCGCTTCCTGCCGGCCCTGTACGGTCAGCCGACCGACGCCACGTTCGTGTTCGCGGCCGGCGACGCGACGGTCGACGCTGCGGCCGGTACGGAAGTCGCACTGGCGGTCGGGCGCGACGGCGGGGCGACGGCACCTGTGCCGCTCGATGTGCTGTTCCTGCTCGATGCGACCGGTTCGATGGGCGACGAGATCGACCGCCTCAAGACATCGATCGACTCGGTCGCGGAACGGGTCGCGGCGTTGGAGGGCGCCCCGGATGTGCGGTTCGCGATGACGCTCTACCGCGATCTGGGCGACACGTTCGTGACCGCGACCCACGACTTCACCTCCGACGTCGCAGCGTTCCGAGCGGCGCTCGCCGACGTGGTCGCCGAGGGCGGCGGTGACTATCCCGAAGCCCTCGACGAAGGCATCGCCGAAGCGCTCGCCGCACCGACCTGGCGCGACCCGGCCACAGCGGTGCAGCTGGTGTTCCTCGTCGCCGACGCACCGCCGCAGGTCACCCGCCAGGTCGACACGCCCTACCCGGCGTCGGTCGCCGAGGCGGTCGGCCGCGGCGTCAAGGTCTTCCCGATCGCGTCGTCGGAGAGTGACGACCAGGCCGAGGCGGTGTTCCGTCAGATCGCACAGGCGACAGGCGCGAGGTTCGTCTTCCTCAGCTACGGCGCCGCCGGAGCGGCGACGGGCGGTAGCACCGACATCGACCGCACCGACTACGAAGAGCTGGCCCTCGACGACCTGGTCGTCCGCCTCGTCGCCGAGGAGCTCGCAGCGTTGACCGGGGACAGCGCGGTGGTGCCACCGCCGACGCCGACCACGTCGACCGTGCCCGACGGGCAGGGCAACGGCTGACGATCGGCCGCTCGGCGAGCATCGGTGGTGGGCTCGGCCTCGTGCTGCCGACCCGGATCCCTGCGAAAGGGGTCGGGGCGGCCGGCGACGTCTTACCGATTGCCGGCGCCCACCGTCTCGTGACGGTGCTCCGGGCCCCGCTGCGGATCGGGCTCCGGCTCGTCGTCGGCTTGCTCGGCGGCCAGCTTGACGGCGAGGCTCTCGCCTTCGATGTCGACGTCGGGGATCAACCGGTCGAGCCAGCGGGGGATCCACCAGGCGCGATCCCCGAGCAGTGAGAGCACCGCCGGGACGATCGTCATGCGCACCAGGAATGCGTCGGCGAGCACACCGACCGCCAGGGCGAAACCGATCATCTTCACGTTCGGATCGCTGCTCAGCACGAACGCGCTGAATACCCCGATCATGATCAGACCGGCGGCGACGACCACCCGCGAGCTGTGCCGGACACCTTGGATGACACCGTCGCGGGCGTCGCCGTTGTGGATGTAGTCCTCCCGGATGCGAGAGACGAGGAACACCTCGTAGTCCATCGCCAGACCGAACAGGATGCCCAGCAGGAGGATCGGCAGGATGCTGATGATCGGGCCGGGTTGGTCGAGGCCGATCACGTCGGCGAGCCACCCCCATTGGAAGACGGCCACGGTCGCCCCGAACGCGACCACGACGGAGAGCAGGAAGCCGACGACGGCCTTGATCGGCACCAGGATCGATCGGAACACCATCGCGAGCAGTACGAGTGCGAGCCCGACGACCACGAGGGCGTACACCGGCAGCGCGGCGGCGAGCTTGTCGGTGATGTCGATGTTCAGCGCGGCCGACCCGGTGACGCTGGCCTGCAGACCGATGTCGGCCTCGACCGTTCGGGCGGTGCTGCGAATGTCGTCCACCAATGTCGCAGTGGCCGGGTCGGATGGCCCGGAGCCGGCGATCACGGTGACGATGGCGAAATCACCGCTGGGACCGAAGGTGGGCTCGGTGACCGTCACTACGTTGTCCAGCCGAGCGATCGCGGCGCCGAGTTCGGCGAGGGCCACACTCGGGTCGTCGACCTGCGACGCGTCGGCGGCCACGATCAGGGGGCCGTTGAAGCCCGGCCCGAAACCCTCTGCCAGCAGGTCGAATGCTCGGCGCTCGCTCACGTCGACCGATTTCGTTCCGTCGTCGGGCAGACCCATCTCGATGTCGAGGGCCGGGACGGCGAACACGCTGACGACGGCGAGCCCGATCAGCACGACCGGTGTGGCGCGTCTCGTCACGAATCGTGCCCAGCGCAGACCCAGCGCCTCGCGCCCGGTGCCGAGTCCGCTGTGGAGGCGGACACCGGGAACCCGGAAGCGGTCGATGGTCGCGCCGGCGAACCCGAGCAGTGCCGGCAAGAGCGTCACTGCGATGAGCACGCTGCCGGCGACGGTGACGGCCGCTGCGGCGCCCATGACCGTCAGGAAGGGGATGCCGACGACGAAGAGGCCGAGCAGCGCGATCACGACGGTCGCTCCGGCGAACACCACCGCCGAGCCGGCGGTGCCGACCGCGCGCGCCGCCGATTCCTCGGGCGTGAGTCCGTCGGCCAGGAGTTGGCGGTGGCGGGTGACGATGAACAGGGCGTAGTCGATGCCGACCGCCAAGCCGAGCATGATGGCCAGGGTCGGCGCGGTGGAGCTCATGTCGAGAAATCCGGTGGCGGCGGTGATGCCGGCCAGACCGAGGCCGACTCCGA
>CAXBAZ010000492.1:0-3795 GCA_963973395.1 uncultured Acidimicrobiaceae bacterium | reverse complement strand
CACTGCCGTCGACGGCGTGACCGGTCCCGCCGGTCAGGTCGATCGCACAGTCCCACTGCATGCCGTGGAACGTCGACCGGGCGATGGTGACGGCCTCCGCGTCGGTCGACACCACACCCGATGCCCGGCACGACGTGACCCGTGCCCTGTCGCCGGTGATCCCGACGTGACCCTCCACGTGACACCCGAGCACGCAGGCATCGTCGCCCGTGACCGACACGACGATCTTGGGCAGCCAGACGATTCGTTCGCCGGCGCCCCGGACCGCGCAGTGCTCGAGACGGGAGCGGTCGCCGAGCACGACCGCGACGCTCTCGATCCCGTCGATGGTCGTGCGGTGAGGGCCGAGGCCGCGCACGGTCACGCCGTCGGGGATGCGCGCCGGGCCGACGTACGAGCCGTCCCCGAGCTGGACGATCGCACCCGGACGTGCCCCCTCCAGGAGTGGAGCGAGCTCGGTGGAGGTGGCCGCGCCACCCGGGAACAGTTCGACCGGCGCTTCGGGAGGGGCGGCCAGTTCGACCTTGTACACCACGGGGAGTCGCGACTGCCGCCTCGGCCCGCGCTCGAGGGTCACGCCGCGATCGTCCTGCTCGAACAGCATGCGGGCGTCGTCGAGCGTCGTGATCGAGAGCACCTCGCCGTCGCGCCTCGCGAGCGCCGCGAACCGGCCCCGGCCACTCACGTCGATCGCGTGCAGCGTCCCGTCGGCCACGATGTACCGGCAGTCGTCGTCGCCCCAGGTGTGCCACGGCTCGCCCGTCGCGATCAGATCGGCGTGTCGGCGCACCCAGCCGCCGGCGGCACGCAACCGCTCCGCATGCCCGTCCGGGATCCGGCCCGAGGCGTCGGGAGCCACGCAGAGCAACAGGTGCCCACCCTTGGCGACGACCTCGGTGAGTAGCGACACGATGTCGCCCGCCGAGAGCAGGAGCTCGTCGGGTTCGGCCCGATTGTGCCCGATGCCGCGACCCAACCCCCGCCGCACCTCGAACGGGGTGGTTCGGATGCCGTCCGGGACACGCTGTTCGAACGTCTGCACGTCAGCGTCGCCCGCCCACCACCGGTCGTTGACGATGATCTCGGGATCGATCGCCCGGGCCTGCGCCACGAGCTCGTCGCTCCGCCAGTGGTCGCCGCTCGCACCCCAGTGGCCGTCGCCCCACAGCATCTTGGTGCCGTAGCGACGCACGAGGTCGAGCACTTGAGGGTGCACCGCCGATTCGACGTACCCGCAGCCCGGGTAACGCTCGTCGGCCCAGTCGAGCAACGAGTACGAGGTGCCGAACACGAGATCGGTGCGCTCGCACGCCGCCGCGAACTCCCCGAGCACGTTGCGGGCGGGTCCGTCGTGGAGCACGGTTCGATCGGTGCCCGGCGCGTCCCACCAGCACAACCCGTCGTGGTGCTTGGCGACCATCACGGCGTAGCCCATGCCCGCGTCGCGGGCCAGTCCGGCCCATTCGTCGGGATCGAAGCCGTCGAACGTCAGGAACGGGAAGAACTCGGCGTATTCCTCGACGTGGGCCCAGCGGGCGGCGTGGTGCGCGAGCGTCTCGACCAGCGGCGAGGGACGCAGCAGGACGTCGCGGACGTTCGGGTCGATGTGCGCCTGGTACCAGGCTGCGTCGGCCCCGATCGGCGCCCACCCGGGCACCGTGGCCAGGCTCGCATGGACCATCATGCCGAAGCGGCGTCGCTGCCACCATGGAGGAGCTGTCATGTCGTCGCCATCCTCGCGCACCGCGTGGCGACGTGTCGTAGTCGTGGCACACTCCCTCGGGTGGTTGCCGACCAAGACGACGACATCGAGCGCAAGCTCGCCGCACTCGGTGATCAACTACGGCGTCTGGGCACGATCGTGGTGGCGTTCTCGGGCGGGGTCGACTCCTCGTTGGTCGCCGCTGTCGCCCATCGGACCCTCGGTCCGGAGCGGGCCCGTGCGGTCACCGCCGTCTCACCGTCGCTGGCGGGTGCGGAGGAGGCGGAGTGCCGGTCGCTCGCCGCCGAATGGGGCATGTCGTGGTCGTCCGTCGAGACCTTCGAGATGGAGCGCGCCGCCTACCGACGCAACGACGCCGACCGGTGCTTCCACTGCAAGGCGGAGTTGATGGACGTCGTCGCACCCATCGCCGCGGCCCACGATGCGACGATCGTGCTCGGCGTCAACGTCGACGACCTCGGCGATCATCGGCCGGGGCAGCGGGCGGCGATCGAGGCCGGGGCCGTGTTCCCGCTCGTCGAGGCCGGCTTCACCAAGGACGACGTGAGGCGCGCGTCGCGGCACCTCGGCCTGCGCACCTGGGACAAGCCGGCCGCGGCGTGCCTCGCGAGCCGGCTGCCGTACGGCACCGAGGTGACGGTCGGCATCCTCGGCCGCGTCGAGCGCGCCGAGGCGGCGCTCCACCGGCTCGGCATCCGCCAGTGTCGGGTGCGTCACTACGGCGACACCGCCCGGATCGAGGTCGACGTCGACGCACTGACCGATCTCGTCAGGAACCGTGAAACGGTCGTCGCCGCGGTGCGGGCCTGCGGCTACCGGTACGTCACGCTCGACCTCGAGGGATTCCGGTCGGGCAACCTCAATCAAGCGCTCGGCTGACTCCCGCACCGGTGTGGTGCTCGTCGGGTAGCCGACGGCAGCACCGAGTTGCGTAACGTCGGAGCCGTGAAGCTCTCGATGTCGATCAACTACTCAGGCGATTTCCACGCGGACGTCGCACGTGTGCAGGAACTGGAGGCGGCGGGTCTCGACCTGGTGTGGGTGCCCGAGGCGTACAGCTTCGACTCGGTCAGCCAGATGGGCTTCCTGGCGGCGAAGACCAGCACGATCCACATCGGGTCGGGCATCCTGAACACCTATTCGCGCACGGCCACCTGCATGGCGCAGACCGCGGCGGGTCTCGACTACGTGAGCGACGGGCGCTTCGTGCTCGGCCTCGGTGCATCTGGGCCGCAGGTGATCGAGGGTTTCCACGGCGTGCCGTACGACAAGCCGATGGCCCGCATCCGCGACTACATCAACATCTGCCGCATGGTGTGGCGCCGCGAGAAGGTGGAGTACGACGGCGATGCCGTTCAGGTGCCCCTTCCCGAGGGTCGGGGCACCGGGCTCGGCAAGCCCCTCAAGCTGATCAACCATCCCGTGCGCGCCGACATCCCGATCTTCTGGGCATCGCTGATGGGGCTGTCGGTCACCGCCACCGCCAAGCACGCGGACGGGTGGCTGCCCATCTTCTTCGATCCCGAGAAGTTCCACACGGTGTGGGGAGACGAATTGAAGAAGGGGACGGCCGAGCGAGATCCGTCACTCGGCCCGCTGCAGATCTCTGCCGGCGGCATGGTCGCGATCGGCGACGAGTTCGCCGGCGACGCCGCCGATCGGGTCCTCGACATGGCTCGCCCGACCGTCGCTCTCTACGTCGGCGGCATGGGCGCCCGCGACAAGAACTTCTACAACACGATCACCCAGAAGTACGGCTACGTCGACGAGGCGATCGAGATCCAGGATCTCTACCTGTCCGGCAAGAAGGAAGAGGCGGCCGCCAAGGTGCCCGCCGAGATGCTCGCCAACACGAACCTCGTGGGCTCGGCCGGTCACGTCAAGGAGCGCCTCGCCGCGTACGCCGAGGCCGGCATCACCCACCTCTCCGTGCAGCCGGTCGGGAACGACCCGGTGAGAACGATCGAGCAACTGCGCGATCTGATGGGCTGACGCTCGTACGCTGGACGCATGCAGCGCGAGCCGGCCGCCAACGACGTGACCGCGGACCACGTGACCGGCGACGACGTGAC
>CAXBAZ010000491.1:0-3801 GCA_963973395.1 uncultured Acidimicrobiaceae bacterium | reverse complement strand
AGCACCGTGCGGAACTCGCTGCGCGGGATGCCCATCATGTCGCAGATGATCAGCAGCGGGAACGGCTGCGAGAGCACCTCGACCAGGTCGACCTCGCCCCGCTCGCAGAAGTCGTCGATCAGTTCGGCGCAGATCGTCTCGACCGAGTCGAGCACCCCGGCCAACTCCGTCGGCGTGAACGCCTTGGCGACGATGCGCCGCTGGTGGGCATGGCGGGGATTGTCCATGTTGATGAAACCGCCGAAGAACTCGAGCATCTCGATCGGGAGGTCGAACAGCGAGGTCGCGCCACGACCGGAACAGAAGTCCTCGGGACGCTTGCTGATCTGGACGATCTCGTCGTAGCGAGTTACCGCGTAGACCGTCTCCATCGACTCCGACAGGACGTTCTCGACCTGGATCGGCAGGATCCCGCCCTGCTCGCGGATCTCGGCGAACTGGGCCATGCGGTCCTCGAGGGGCTGGTGCCAGTACGTCGGCTCGGCGAGTCGGGATGGTGGAGTCGTCATGCGGTTCCTCTGGGTGGCGATGGGGGACGCTGAACGGACCGATCGGCCGTCGAACGAGTATCGCTGCCACGCCGCCGTCCCGACGAACCGACCACCGTGTCGTGGGCGCGTGCGTCCTACAGTCGACGGGGTGACCGCCTACATCATCGCCGACACGAAGATCCTCGATCCCGAGGGTTACGAGGAGTACAAGGCCGCGGCACGGCCGATCGCCGAACGCTTCGGAGGTGCGTATCTGGCCAGAGGGGGCGAGCTGCGGGTCCATGACGATGACCTGTGGTCGCCTCACCGTCTGGTGATCATCGAGTTCCCGGACATGGCTGCAGCCGATGCTTTCATCGACAGCGATGAGTACGCCCCGGTGGCTCGACTCCGTCACAGGTACGCCGAGTCGACCCTGGTCGTCGTCGACGGTGGCTCGCCGAACGGGACGCACACCGCTCCGACCGAGCGACGGATCGAGGTGCAACGTGCGATCGCTGCGGATCCGGCCGCCATTTTCGACGTGCTCCGACGACCAGAGGGGCACGTCGACATCGACGCTTCCGGCATGTTGATGTCGGCGACCGGCGAGCCGGCCGCCGCCGTCGGTGACCGGTTCACGGTGCACATGGACCGCGACTCGCTGCGCGACTTCGACCTGGGTGAGTACGACGTCGAGGTCGTGATGACCGTGTTCGAACGGAACCGGGAGATCGCGTGGACGATCGACGGGCAGCTCCGACCGCCGATCGGTCACGTGTACGGGTACCGGCTCGAGCCGATCGACGGCGGTACGATCGTGACCTCGTACTACGACTGGTCGAGCATCCACGAGCAGTACGAACCGATGGTCTCGATCTTCCCTGTCGTGTCCGAGCAGAACCTGCGCGGCACCCTCGGCATCCTCGCCCGGCACGTCGCCCCCGGAGCCCCTCGCCCGCCCGTCGCCACCATCTGAGGCTCCTGGGTCAGCGCATCGAGGCGTTCGGCGACTCGAACACTGCGTCCGGCTCACGCCGGGCGCCGTTCCGTCGTCGGCGATCGAACGAAGGTTGCGACTCGAGAGGAGCGTGCTCCTCACGTTCGGGCACGATGCCGGACGGGACGCGCGCTGATGGGAGCACCACCGAGACGGGTACGTGCCTGAGGAAACCGGACGTCTCCGCGCGAGTGGCACAGGATTCGTCGTCGAGAGGCGCGGGCTCGGGCCCGCGTCGTACGTTCGCGACGCGCGGTCGCTCGGGCGCACGGATCTCGATGTAGCCCGAATATTCGCCACCGTCGGGGAGGTCGGCCCATCCGCGATAGTGCCCGTCGCGCGCGTCGTCGGCAAGCCGCACGTCGTGCCAAGGCCCGCCCGGGCGGCGGACCCTGGCAGCGACGGTGAGGTCGGTCAGTGGTTCGACGAAGCAGGCACCGGCGCGGAACTCGACCGGGCAGCCGGCACCATGGCGCAGCGCCTCACCGAACACCGTGACCTGGCGATGGTCGATCGCTGCGATCGCCTTCGACGGGAGGGTCGCTCCACGGTCGAGCCGGACGGCGATCACGAGCCACTGACCGGCGGCGGGCCGCGCGACCGCTGCGACCTCGTACGTGCCGGAGCCGGTGCTCCAGGCGACCACGTCGGCCGAGGTGGGCCGGACCTCGTTGCCGCTCGGATCGAAGAGGTACATCCACGACGTGGCCGGTTCTCCGTGGGAGAGCGTGAAGGAGGCGTGCTGCGCGCCCTTCTCGATCTCGAGGCCGTACCAGGTGTAGCGGTGCGGGCTCGTGTTGTGCGAGGTGATCGCCTGCTCGAACGGCAGCAGCCCGAACCGGTCGACCAGCTCGTCGAGTGAGGGGCGGTCGGCCGGACCGATGTCGCCGGCCCGGCGCACCAGATCGTCGAGCCGGTCGTCGACCTCCGTCGTGTCACCGCCGCCGGTCCCGAACGCCGAGACCATGCCGCCGCGGGTCACCGCGTCCGTCTCGATCAGCGCGGTCTGGATCGCCGCCGCGTCCGCACGGTTCGGACCGCCCGTCGACGGGCTCGTGCAGCGGGTCGCGGCAACGTCCACGAGGCGGTCCGCGGTGTCGCGGAGGTTCACGACCTGCCCACTGTGAGTCCGATTCCCCATTCCCGCTTCTCCCGTCCCTCCGCGCCGGCATCGACGCCGCCACTCACAGAGAGACGCTCGAGCGTTCGCAGATACACCGCGATCCGAGACTGCGCGGATGCCCGGTATCGGACGGTCGTGGAAGACCGTGCGCGTCATCGTGAGCGCGACTCAGCCCTCGTCGCATTCGTCCGACCAGATCCCCAGGTCGTCCTCGCGGGCGGTCTGTTCGGCCGCTTCGTACCCTGACGGGTCGGGCCCGCCACCGACCGCTCGCGCGAGGCCCAGCGAGAGCATCAGGGCGGCGAGATCGTCCCCGTCGTCGTTGAACACCGTGGCGTCGTCGATCCGACCGTTCCGCGCCGTCGCGGGCGTGACCTCGAACGATCGGCCACCGCCGGTGATGAAGGACAACGAGTCGGTGGCCAGCTGTGCGAGACATGCCTCGCCGGTCGGCACCTCGATCCCTGCGAGCGTGGCGGTCGCACGGTCGAGGCCCTGGTAGAGCGCGAGCGTGCGCCCGTCGATCGCGTTCGCGACGCGCCACTGTGCGCTGTCGTCCCCGGCGGGCGGCGCGGTGGCAGCGGGTTCGGCCCGGCGAGTCAGCTGCTCGGGATCGATCGCGCCGTGCATGGGTTCGAGCCGGTCGTCGTCACCGGTGGCCTCCGGCAGGGCGCATCCGCCGAGGGTCGACGCACCGACGACGATTGCCGTGATCCACTTGGTCCACCCCACCGCTCCATCAAAGCGTCCGCTGGACGGCGACGCAAACGCTCCGATCGGATCCGGCCGCGACTGCGGGCTACCGTCGGCGGATGCCGGTGCAGCTCGCCAAGTCCGCGGTCGACCTCGGAATCGTCATCAGCGACAGCGAGCGATCGCTCGCGTTCTACTGTGGCCTCCTCGGTCTCGACCACGTCGCCGACATGCCGATGCCGGTCGGCGGCACCGGGACGATGCATCGGGTGCAGTGCGGAGACTCGCTGCTCAAGCTGGTCTGCTACGAGACCAGGCCCCCGGCCGCGGCCGGAGGCGGCATCCAGGGAGCGCTCGGCTACCGTTACCTCACGCTGCTCGTGTCGAACCTCGACGAGATGATGCAGGAGTGTGCCGACGCCGGCGTGACCGTGGCGGTGCCGATCACCGACCTTCGCCCCGGTGTCCGGATCGGGATGGTGGAGGACCCGGACGGGCACTGGGTCGAGTTCGTC
>CAXBAZ010000490.1:0-3803 GCA_963973395.1 uncultured Acidimicrobiaceae bacterium | reverse complement strand
GCCAAGCTCGCATCGGTCGAGGCCAAACCGCGAGCCCTGCCGGATCGCATCGATCCCGGCAGGGGAGTGGTCGAGGTCGCACCGGGCGCAGAACTGACCTTCCTCCACCCGCTTCCCGTCAAACGACTCTGGGGTGTCGGCCCGGTCACCCTGGAGAAGCTCGAACGCCTGGGCATCAGAACGGTCGGCGACCTGGCGAAGCTCGACGAGCGCACCGTCGTCAACGCGCTCGGCCGAGCGAGCGGCATCCACCTGCTCGCACTCGCGAGGGGGCACGACGAGCGTCCGGTCGAGGTCGACCGTGACCCGAAGTCGATCGGTCACGAGGAGACGTATCCACACGACCTGTACGACATCGACGAACTCGAACGGGAGGTCGTGCGACTGTCCGACGCGGTCTCCGGTCGGCTGCGTCGCCACGGCTCGGGCGCCCGGACCGTGACGCTGAAGGTGCGGTTCGCCGGCTTCCGGACCGTCACCCGGTCGATCACGCTCGACTCGTCGATCGACACCGGCCCGGACCTGGTCGCCGCACTGCTCCCGCTGCTCAGGGCGTTGGACCTGTCGCCCGGTGTCAGGTTGCTGGGCGTGTCGACGAGCAACTTCGCGCCGCCGTCCCAGCAGCTCAGCCTGCTCGACGCGCCCGGGCCCGCGAACCGGACCGCCGGCACGATCGACGAGATCCGGGAGCGTTTCGGTTCGACGGCGATCGGTCCGGCCAGCTCGATCAGCGGGCGCGGGCTGCGGGTCGTGCGCAAGGGGGCCCAGCAGTGGGGGCCCGACCAACAACCCTCGAAACCGGGGAACCCCGAGGAAAACCGTCGGGCGCGTTGAGGATCGGTCCCGGACGTGCGATGATTTCTGGTGCATGCCGCTGTCTGAAGACGAACAACGGATTCTCCGTCAGATCGAGCAGGAGCTCGAGTCCGACCCGACGTTCTCCGAACGCGGCTATCGGGTGTCGCGCCGTCGACTGGTCGCGCTGTCCATCGGCCTCGCCGCCGGGCTCGTGTTGACCGTCGCCGGGCTGGCCATCAGCTTCTGGCTGGCGTTCGTCGGGTTCATCGCCGTGCTGTTCATGGCGGTCAAGCTCGAAGCCGAGATCCGTGTGGTCGGCCGCGAGAAGCTCGGCAACCTCCCGATCAACGCGTGGCTGGCCGGTGCCGGCCGCCAGCGTCCCTCCGACTGACCACTCCCACCCGAACCGGCTTCCGCCGGAACAGGGGGCGGGTTCGGCGGAACGCCGGCTGTACGACCGGTGCAGGCGACCGGTTCAGCGCCAGTCGACGAAGTAGTGCCTGACCCGCTGCGGTAGCGTCAGCGTGTCGCCGGCGATGCGGTCGACCTGGTGCGACCACAGCTCGCAGTCGTGGCGCAGCGTCGACCCGTAGGCGCCGGCGTGCTCGAGATCGATCGACCCGGGCGGCGCGAACCCGACCTGATCGACGATCGCGGCCAGCGATGCCATCGGGCGGGCGGCCACGGGCAGGTGCGCCGCGGTGGCGGCGGCCCACTCGCGCGGCGTCATCGCCGGCGACCCGCCGACGCCCGCCAGTTCGGCTGCGTCGCGTGCGCGCTTCCAGGCGGCCGTGACGCGTTGCGCCGGATCGAGCGAGCGTGTGGCGCGGCGGTTCCACCGGCGGGCCAACGCGGGGAGGGACAGCACCGCGACCACGGCGGCGAGGACCAGCAGGGTTCGCCAGGGGATGGTGGTTCCGTCGTCGGCCGGGGCGCCGGACCCGTCGGTGAGCTCGCCGCCGAACGTGCCACCACCGGCCGGGAACTCGGGGATCTCATCGCCCGTGACCGGCGGGAGCGTCGTGGTGGGTGCGCCGTCTCCGACCGTGGTCGGTGGGGCGACGACCGTGGACGGTGTGGTCGGCAGCGGGGCGCCGGTGCCCTCCTCGTCCCCCGTCGACTGACCGGACGTGTCCTGTTCGGGGGCGACGTCGGTGTAGCTCTCGGTACCGGGCGCACCCCGACCCGGGGTCGGTTCGAACAGGACCCACCCGATGCCGTCGAACCACACCTCGGGCCACGCGTGCGCGTTCTTGCCGAGCACGCTGTACCAGCCGTCACCGTTCTGGACCCCCGGCGTGAAGCCGACGGCCACCCGCGACGGGAGGCCGAGCGTGCGGGCCATCGCCGCGAACGTCGCGGAGAACTGTTCGCAGTAGCCGACGCGCTGCTGCAGGAAGCTCTCGATCGCGTTCGAACCGTGGCCCGACTGCACTTCGAGGCTGTACTCGAACTCGTCGCGGAACCATTCCTGCAGCGCGAGTGCCTGGTCGTACGGCGTCTGGGCGTCGGCCGTCACGGCCCGGGCCAGGTCTTCGACGATGTCGGGCAGGTCGTCGGGGAGCTGGGTGAAGATCGGGTCGGGAGGGTTGCTCGCCGACGCCGCCCGCAACACCTCCTTGTCGATGACGGGTGACGCCGAGACCACGGTGAACAGGTCGCCCGCCTCCATGTCGTCGGGAGCGAGCAGCGTGCTCGTGTCGCGGTTGAGGTTGAGCGTCAGTTCCTCGCCGCCGGAGAACCCGCTCGCCTGGAAGGGGTCGGGGGCGGCGGGCACCAGCTGGCCACCCAACGACAGCACCTGGACCTGCTGCCTGATCTGCGTGCCGGCGTCCGACCCGAAGCTGCCATCGACGCGCTCGAGGCTGCGGCGCGGCAGCCGGAAGCGGCGGCCGTCGAACTCGGGCAAGGTGGTGACGCGCCAGTACGACGCCGTGTCGGCGTTCACGCGGAACAGCTCGACATTGCTGCGGTTCGTGAGGCGCGAGCGGATGTCGACCAGCGGGCTGATCAGCGTGGTGTCGCCACCGCCGCGCCCGCGTGTGTCGTACAGCGGCTCGGCACGGGCGCCGGGGATCCGGGGTCCGATCACGCCGGCGAGCAGGGCGATCACGACCGCTGACGCGATCGCGGCGGGCACGGTCAACGAGGGTGCCCGCCGGGCCGTCAGCTCGACGCGCCTCGAGCGGTCGTGCATGGCCCGCAGTGCCACGACCGCCATGATGCCGGCCGCGATCAGCAGCGCCGTCGCGACGATCCGGAGCCGCGGGCTGCCGAGCGCGGCGATGAACACGAACAGCACGCCACCCGGCACGAGCGCCTCGCCGCGGGCCTCGGCCCGGAACGCGAAGGCGTCGGCCATGACCACGGTGATGATCACGGCGATCCCGGCCAGCGTGGCCCACCCGACGTCGTAGGTCACCGGTGCGATCGCGGTCTGGAACTGCTCCCTGACCAGCCCGATGTCGAGATCGAGCTGTGACCAGGTCGCGCGGCCGGGCAACCCGACGTCGAAGGTGGCGCCGTACCGCTGCGCGAGCAGCACCCACACCAGGAGCACGACCATCACCGGGATCGAGATCCAGCCGCTCACCCGGGCCCGGCGCAACAGCAGGGACACGCCGTGGCCCAGCACCACCAGCAGGCCGAGTTCGGCGAGGAAGTCCCATCCGGAGAACACGCGGGCGAACCCCAGTGCCACGATGAAGGAGTACAGCGCCAGCGCAGCGGTGGCCGCCACGTCGCGGTCGATCGAGCTGCGGTGTCCTCCCGGCGCGTTCACCCCGCCCCCTCGGGTTCGTCGCGGGCGAGCCGGTGCAACGTGCTGGTGCCGGCGAGGCGCCCCCACTCGTCGCGGAATCGACCGAGCGACGAGGCGTCGACCGTGAGCCGCCCGACACGAGGCCCGGCGGTGAACACCCCGATCCGGGTGAGGGTCGGGTCGACCAGGCGCTCGGTCCGACGCCAGGCGTCGGTGGCGGGTGACGACGTGACGACCACCACCA
>CAXBAZ010000489.1:0-3804 GCA_963973395.1 uncultured Acidimicrobiaceae bacterium | reverse complement strand
CGGCCGGACCCCCCGCATGCGGCAGCCTCCGAGGGCAACCCTGCCGCCCCGCCGCGGGCTGACAACGGGGGTTTCGGAACGCCGCCGCCGGGTATGCGCGCGGCGTGGACCTACATCTCGTCCCGCGCCTCGTCCGCACGCTTCCCGACGTCGAGATCAGCGACACCGGCGAACTCATCCGCCGACGGGCACGTGCGTGGGTCTGGCCGGCGCTGCAGATGGGAATCGCCGCCGCTGTGTCGTGGTGGGCCGTGAACCAGGTCGCCGGCAGCGCAGCCAGCTATGCCCCGATCACTGCGATCGCCGCGCTCGGGCTCGGTCGCGAGCGACGCCTCCGGCGCTCCGTACTCCTCGTCAGCGGACTGGTGCTCGGCATGATCGCGGCCGAGGTCGCCACCGGCGTGATCGGTGTCGGTTGGTGGCAGATCGGGGTGTGCATGGCGGTCGCTGCGATCGTCACCGGAGCGCTCGTCGGCCGCGACCTGGCCGTCACGTACGCCGCCATCAACGCCGTGGTGCTGCTCGCGACGCCCGGATCGTCGGGGTGGTTGCCGAACCGGCTGATCGCCGGTCTGGTCGGTGTCGGCACGGCGTTGATCGTCCTGCTCCTCGTCGCTCCGGCGCGCCCGGCGCACCTGGTGCGGCATCGACTCGGACGGGCTGCAGACCGCGCCGCTGCGGCGTTGGAGGCCACGGCCGAGTCGCTCGAACACGGGCTCGACGTCGACCGCTCCGGCGACGAGCGGGCGACGCTCGCACGGGCCCGCCGACTCGACGACGAAATCGAGCAGAGCCACGAGACGGTTGCCCAGGCCGTCGAGCTCGTCCGATGGTCGCCGTGGCGACGCTCCGACGCCGCCGAGGTCGAGCGGCTCCGCTGTGTGGCCCAGGAACTTCGGCCGGCGCACCGCACGGTGTCGACGATCGCCCGGCTCACGGACCGGGCCGGCCTCCTCCAGATCTCGCCGCCGGAGCCGATCCGGCACGGCATCTGCCACGCCGGCGCGACGATGGAGACCCTGACGCGCGACCTGCTCGATGGTTCGACACCCGCCGGCGACGACCTCGAGTCGGCGTCGGATGCCGTCGAGCAGCTGATGGCAGCCGAGGTCGATCATGCGATCCTGATTGCCCTCAAAGAAGAGGTGCGAGGCTTGCTCGCGGACCTCGACGGCATCGTCGAGACGGTGTTCGACGACCCGCCGGCGACGCCGGCAGGGCTCCGGGCCGACTCCGTCGGTGACATCGTGTACGGCAACCACACACGTCCCTGAGCGGGGTGGTCATCGCAACTGCTTCGAGCCGCCCGGGTCGGGCCGAATCGGATTGACTGGTCGGGATGGATCACCGTGCCGAGCTCGCCGAGTTCCTCCGGGCGCGCCGAGACGCGGTGTCGCCGGGTCAGGTCGGGCTGCCACCGGGCACGTCGCGCCGTCGGACGCCCGGGCTGCGTCGTGAGGAAGTGGCGATGCTCGCAGGCGTCTCGCTCACCTGGTACACGTGGCTCGAACAGGGCCGTCGCATCAATGCGTCGCCCGACGTCCTCTCCGCGATCGGCCGGGCCCTCCGGCTCGACGACGCCGGCATCGAACACCTGCTCGCCCTCGCGCAGCCGTCGGCGTCACCGGTCGAGGCCCCACAGGAGGCACCGTCGGCGCTCGTCCGGCTGATCCGATCGATGGAACCCGCCCCCGCCTACGTGCTCGGTCCACGTTGGGAGTTCCTGGCGTGGAACTCCGCGCAGGCGCGCCTGTATCCCCGCATCGACGATCTCGAGGGCCTCGAACGGAACCTCCTGTGGGTGCTGTTCGCCGACCCGGCGACCCGCGACCTGATCGTCGACTGGGACATCCACGCCCGTCAGGCGCTGGCGGAGTTCCGCGCCGGCACGACGACACTGCGCGGCGACGGACGGTTCGGTGAGCTGCTCGATCGCCTCATCGCCGCATCGCCCGAATTCGCGACCTGGTGGTCGGAGCACGACGTCTCGCAGTTCGAGACCCGGATCCGACGCTTCCACCATCCGAGCGCCGGCCTGCTCACCTTCGAGTACCAGCAGCTCGCGCCGGTCGAGTGGCCGGGGCTGCGCGTCACGTGCCAGCTGCCGGTACCCGGCGACGACAGCGCCGAACGCCTGGCGGTCCGTCACTACCTGGTCTGAGCACCGACTACATTCTCGGGCCATGTCGCGCCTCCGGCGTCACTTCGAACAGCTCGTCCGCCCGGCGGACATCCGCATCGACGGCGACCGCCCGTGGGACGTGCGCGTCCACGACGAGCGCCTGTTCCAGCGGGTGCTCACCCACGGCACGCTGGGTCTCGGCGAGGCCTACATGGACGGATGGTGGGAGTGCGAGGCGATCGACCAGATGGTCGACCGGGCGCACCGGAGCGAGATCGCCCGCCGTCTCGTCTCACCCACGACGCTGCTGCGGGTGGCCGAGGCCAGGCTCCGCAACCTCCAACGGGGCGAGCGTGCCTACGAGGTCGGGCGCCGCCACTACGACATCGGCAACGACCTGTACCGGCGGATGCTCGATCCGCGGATGATCTACAGCTGTGGGTACTGGCACGACGCCGACGACCTGGCATCGGCACAAGAGGCGAAGCTCGAGCTGGTCAGGAGCAAACTCGCGCTCGAACCCGGCATGCGCGTGCTCGACATCGGATGCGGGTGGGGCGGCGCGGCACGGTTCATGGCCGAACGCTCCGACGTGTCGGTCGTCGGGATCACGATCTCGCAGGAGCAGGCGACGGTGGCCCGGGAGACCAACGCCGGACTCCCCGTCGAGATCTGCGTGCAGGACTACCGCGACGTGACCGACCGGTTCGATCGTGTGTACTCGATCGGGATGTTCGAGCACGTCGGGGTCAAGAACTACGGCGTCTACATGCAGACGGTGCGGCGGTGCCTGGCCGACCGCAGCGGGATCACGCTGCTGCACACGATCGGAGGCAACCGATCGAGTACCCGCACGGATCCCTGGATGGACCGTTACATCTTCCCGAACTCGATGCTGCCCTCGGCCGCGCAGATCGCCGCCGCCGCCGAGGGGCAGCTGACCCTCGAGGACTGGCACAGCTTCGGCCCCGACTACGACCGCACGTTGATGGCGTGGCACACGAACATCACCGCCGCCTGGAGCGAACTGCCCGACTACGACGAACGCTTCCGACGGATGTGGGACTTCTACCTGCGTGTCTCGGCCGGTGGCTTCCGCTCGCGGTACCTCCAACTCTGGCAGGTCGTCCTGAGCCGCGACGGCCTGCCCGGTGCGTACTCGCCACCGGGCATCCGCTGACGCGAAACACACTCGTCACGCGCCCGTCGCCCACCGGGAACACCACGGGCCCACCATGACCACATGACCGACACCCACATCGCCGACGCGATCGTCGTGGCCGCCGATCACCCGTCCCTCGACGACCAGGTCGCCGTGTTCGTCGCCGGTCTTCGCGACGAGTCGCGCTACTTCGGCCCCGCCGCGCGCCGGAACCCGAAGCCGTTCCCGTCGCTGCTCGCGGAACTGCAGCAGCGCGGCGGCTTCCGCCTCGCCGCCATGACGGAAGGTCACGTCACCGGCGTCGTCCGGGTGGACGACGACGGCTGCGTGCACATCGCGGTCGCCGCCGAACACCGCGGGTGCGGCATCGGCACGATGCTGCTCGGCGCCGCGATCGAACGTGCGGAACAGCTGCACTTCGGACGTCTGGTGCTCCGCTCGACACGCCGCAGCCGCGCCGTCCGACGGCTGGGCGAAGGGCTGGGCTGTACCTCGGTCGACGTCGGCCGTGGTCGCGTCG
>CAXBAZ010000488.1:0-3805 GCA_963973395.1 uncultured Acidimicrobiaceae bacterium | reverse complement strand
GTGCCCATCTATGCCCTCGGCCGCCAGGAACCCGACATCGCCGGTGACGCGTTCATCCATCCGGATGCCGTGATCATCGGCTCGGTCACGATCGGCTCGGAGAGTTCGGTGTGGCCGTGTGCGGTGCTGCGCGGCGACGAGGGTGAGATCCGGATCGGTGATCAGACCAGCGTGCAGGACGGATCCGTGTTGCACACGACACCCGACATCCCGACACTCGTCGGAGATCGATGTGTGATCGGCCACATCGTGCACCTCGAGGCGTGCACGATCAAGGACGACGTGCTCGTCGGCAACGGTTCGATCGTGCTCCACCGGGCGGTCGCGCGGTCGTGGTCGATCGTGGCGGCGAACTCGGTGGTGCTCGACGGGACCGAGATCCCGTCGGGTGCGATCGCGGCCGGTTCTCCGGCGGTGATCAAGCCCGACCGCGCCAAGCCGGAACTCATCCGGTCGGGTGTGGCCGCGTACATCGAACGAGCGCGCAGGTTCCGCACCGACCTCCGCCGGCTCGACTGAATGAGGATCGTCGCGCTGACCGTCCCGGTGGCGTCGGCGGAACTCGCCGCCGATCGGCTCTGGGGAGCCGGTGCCCGGGCCGTGGAGGAGCGCGATGCAGGTGATGGACGGGTCGAGCTGCGCACGTCGCTGGGCAGTGACGACACGGTGGCCCGCGCCCGGCTCGGTGTGATCCCTCCGGGATGGTCGCTCGACTTCGTCGAGGTCGACCCCCGACCGGCGGAGACGTGGAGGGACTTCGCCCGTCCGATCGTGGTGGGTCCGCACCTGGTCATCCGTCCCGCCTGGCACGAGGCCGCGGGACGGCCCGACGTGCTCGAGGTCGCGATCGAACCAGGGGGTTCGTTCGGGCTCGGCGATCACCCGACGACCCGTGTCACCGCAGCCGTGGTGGACGATCTGGTCCGCCCGGGGCAGCACGTCCTCGACGTCGGGTGCGGATCTGGGGTGTTGGCGATCATCGCCGCGATGCGGGGTGCCGGCCGCGTGGTCGCGATCGATGTCGCCGAACCGGCGCGGGAAGCGACGGAGGACAACGCGCGTCGCAACGGAGTGGGCGCCGTGATCGAGGCGTCGACGACCCCGCTCGGTGATGTCGACGGTCGATTCGACCTGGTGCTCGCGAACATCCTCGCGCCGACCTTGGTGGCGATGGCGGCCGATCTGAGGCGGGTCACCGCGCGGCACGGTCGGTTGGTGATCTCCGGTGTGTTGTCCGGCGGGTACGACCACGTGGTCGCCGCGCTCGCGCCGATGCGTGTGGTCGCCGGTCGGGACGTCGCCGGGTGGTCGGCGGTCACCCTCGCTCACCCGACGGCGAGCGACTGAGCTCAGCTGGCCGAGCGGGCGCGTACGCCGATCGGCGCGATCAGGCGGTAGCCGGCGGCATGCCGCTCGTCCTCGCTCTCGCCACCCCAGAAGCCGTATTCGTGGGCGCCACGGGCGAAGTCGCGACACATCCCGCGCACCGCACAGCTGCCGCACACCTCGCGCGCGGTCGCCTCGCGACGCTCGCGGGCCTGCGGTCGTTCGGCCGGACTGGGGAAGAAGAGGTGGGTGAGGCCCTTGCACGCCGCTCGGCGCATCCAGTCCTCGTCGGTCGGCGCTGTTGCCGTGATGCTGTCGACGTTCGCCACGAATGATCCCCTCACATGTTCAGGCTCGGCCGGAGGTGTCCCCGGCGCTGACAGCCGCCCCAATACGACGGTCAACGGGAGGCAGCGTACGTCCACCTGATCGGCCAGTCAATTGCACTCTGCAAGGACCGCTGCCGAGCGGGGCCGAACACCGGGCACGACCGACGATCTCGTTCGGTCGCGACGGTCGGCGAGGAGTACGGTGAGGCGGTGGACGTCGCCGAGCGGATCAGGGAGCGCGGGGCCGACCTGACCGCCGCCGAGCGGCGCATCGCCGAGGTGGTGCTCCAGACGCCACAGTCGATCGGGTTCGGGACCGTCGCCGATCTCGCGCGTGCCGCACAGGTGGGCGCAGCGTCCGTGGTCCGGCTGGCGAGCAAGCTCGGCTTCGACGGCTATTCCGAGCTCCAGCAGGCGGTTCAAGCAGAGCTGATGCAGCAGCTACGACCGGCGGTCGAGCGGATCCAGACCGCCGACCTCGGCTCGCGGGCGGGGCACGTGGCCGCCGAGCTCGCGAACGTGGAGACCACGCTGACCGACGTCGACGATGCGTCCCTCGCCATGCTCGTCGAGCGCCTTGCCGACCTGGCGCGTCCGGTGCTGGTGCTGTCGAGTGACGCGTCGGCCGGGGTCGCCCGACAGTTCGTGACACAGCTCCACCAGCTGCGCCCGCACGTCGTCCCGATCGGGGGCAGCGACGTCGAGGTTCGTCGCGAACTCGCCGTCATCGACGAGCACGCCACGCTGGTGGTCATCGACCTGCGGCGGTACGAGCAGTGGGTACTCGACGCCCATCGGGTCGCCGTCGAGCGCGGTGTGTGGTCGGCCGGCGTGACCGACAGCATGC
Organism: uncultured Acidimicrobiaceae bacterium; assembly: GCA_963973395.1. GTDB lineage: Bacteria > Actinomycetota > Acidimicrobiia > Acidimicrobiales > Ilumatobacteraceae > Ilumatobacter. The sequence goes on along the minus strand of CAXBAZ010000488.1, from coordinate 1,303 downwards.
TGTCGCCGATCGCCACGGCGGCCGACGTGACGTTCGTCGTCGGGGCGGCGTCGACCGGTCCGTTCGACAGCTACGTCGGCGTGCTCGCGCTCCTCGATCTGGTCGCGATCGACGTCGCTGCGCAGCTCAAGGACTCGGCCACCGAACGCCTCGCGGCGATCGAGGCGTCGTGGACCGCCGGGGCGAGCCTGACGACCGGACGCTGAGCGCCCGCCGACGACCGGCGGTCGTTCGACACCCGCGTCGCTAGCCTGAGCCGCTATGTCCGTCCTCGCAGAAGCCGCCCGTCGACGGACGTTCGCGATCATCAGCCATCCCGACGCCGGCAAGACGACGCTGACCGAGAAGTTCCTGCTCTACGCGGGGGTGCTGGCCGACGCCGGCTCGGTCAAGGCCCGCTCCGGACGCCGTTCCGCGACGAGCGACTGGATGGAGATGGAGCAGAAGCGCGGCATCTCGATCAGCTCGACCGCGCTCTCGTTCGACTACCGCGACCATCAGTTGAACCTGCTCGACACACCTGGCCACCGCGACTTCTCCGAGGACACCTACCGGGTGTTGTCGGCCGTCGACGCGGTCGTGATGGTGCTCGACAGCGCCAAGGGCATCGAACCGCAGACGTTGAAGCTGTTCGAGGTCTGTCGCTCGCGGAACCTGCCCGTCATCACGTTCCTCAACAAGTACGACCGTCCCGGGCTCGATCCGCTCGAGCTGCTCGACGAGATCGAGAACCAGATCGGCCTGCGCCCGACCCCCGCCACCTGGCCGGTCGGGATCTCGGGCGACTTCCGGGGCGTGGTCGATCGCCGAACCGGCGATTTCACGCGGTTCACCCGGACGACGCGGGGGAGTGCGATCGCTCCGGAGGAGATCGTCGATGCCGACCGTGCGGCAGCCGAGGAGGGGGGCTCCTGGTCGCACGCGATCGACGAGGTGGGCCTGCTCGACGCGGTCGGCGCCGACGTCGACCTGCCGTCGTTCCTGGCGGGGGAGTCGACGCCGGTCTTCGTCGGGTCGGCCTTGACCAACTTCGGTGTGCGCCACGTGCTCGACGCGATCGTCGACCTGGCGCCGGCGCCGAGCCCGCGGCTCGATGCCAAGGACGACGAGCGGCCGCTCGACGCCGATTGTTCGGCCTTCGTATTCAAGGTGCAGGCCAACATGGATCGTTCGCACCGCGACCGCATCGCATTCGTCCGGGTGTGTTCGGGACGGTTCGAGCGGGGCATGGTGTTGACCAACGCCCGGACCGAGAAGCCGTTCGCCACGAAGTACGCGTCGACGGTGTTCGGTGCCGAGCGCA
>CAXBAZ010000487.1:0-3811 GCA_963973395.1 uncultured Acidimicrobiaceae bacterium | reverse complement strand
TCGGCGACCTGCCCTGGTGGGACGCGGTGACCGACGAGACCGGCTCGGCCCCGATGATGCGCCTCGTCGGTGGCGTCCTGGTCGTGCTCGGACTGTTCGACCACACCGTGCCCGCCGACGCCCCGCACGCCCCCGACACCGACACCGACATCGAGAACGGCACCGACACCGACACCGACACCGACACCGACACCGATACCGACACCGACGTGATCGACGTGGTCGAGCGTCCCAGCACCGGCGGCGACGTGCGGTGGGTCCCGGCCTCGGCGTCCGCGTTCGGCATCGTCGGTGGGATCGTGGGGACCATGTCGTTCTGGTTCGACGGGCACACCGTGACCCACGGGCCCCGGGTCGTGCATGCGCTCGTCGACCTCGCACACGTGGTTGCGGGCGCCGTATGGTTCGGCGGCATCGTCGGCTTGTGCGTCCTGGCGTTGATCAGGCGCGGTGAATCGATCGCGCCGGTCCTGCTGCGGTTCTCGCCGATCGCCGCGATCGCACTGATCATCGTCACGCTCGCCGGGTCGCTGATGACGCTGATGGTGATCGACGGGCTCGGCGACATCACCGGCACCGACTGGGGTCGGCTGCTGCTCGTGAAGGTGGCGACGGTCGGAGTTGCTGCCCTGCTCGGCGGCTACAACCACTTCGTCGTCGTGCCGTCGCTCGACGCGACGTCGTCGGGCCGAACGATGGAGAGCCGCGCGCGGGGGACGATCGCGGTCGAAGCCGTACTGCTGGCCTCCGTCGTCGCCGTCACCGTGTTCCTCACCGGCGCGTCGGTCAACTGAGGGAGGGGATAACCCCACCTCCGATTCGCCGGGATGCTCCATGTCCCCGTGGCCACCCGAACCACATGATGGAGCCATGCCATGCCAGCCCATCCCGTCCCGGCCCGTCGTGCCGGAACCTGCCCTGCGACGGACGCGGGCTCGGAGCGCGACACTGTGCCCGTGAGCGATCTGCCGCCGCCCCCGCCCCCGGCACCACCGGCGTCGAACGCGCCGTCCGGTTCGGGTGCATCGGTCCGGGCGGAGCCGGGCGACGGCTGGGACTGGGACCGTGCCAAGGACGCCGCCGAGCGGTGGTTCCGTCCGCTCGCCGATCGCGAGGGGTGGATGGCACTGATCTACCTCTTCGCCGGCGCGACGTTGGCACCGATCGTGTTCGGCGTGATGGTGGCAGCATCGGTACTGACCTTCGGGCTCTCGTTCATCGCCATCGGTCTGCTCCTGGTGGCGCCCGTGTTCGCATTGATCCAGCAGTTCGGCCGGCTCGAGCAGTACCTCGCCGGCGTCGCCGGACACCGGATCGACCTCCGCGAGCCGGACGATCTGGGTGACGCGGGGTTCCTCCGCACCCCACTGCGGGCACTCGCCGACCCGATCCGGTGGCGGTACGCCGGGTTCGTCGCCGCGAACGTGGTGATCGCTCCGCTGCTGTTCGCGATCGGCGGCTTCCCACTGTCGATCGTGGTCCAGGCGGTGTTCGGGGGCGGCGTCGTCAACGGTCCGGGTTTCGGTCTCACCACCGGTATCGACAATGCGGTCACCGGCGTGTTGGCACTGCCGATCGCTGCGCTCGTCGCCGGTGCGATCCCGCGCGTCGCGATCTGGGTCGCCGACGTGAAGACGCAGATCGCGAACTGGTTCATCGGCACCGATCGCCTGGCACTGGCCGAGCAGCGCGTCAGCGCGCTGGCGTTGCAGCGTTCCGACATCCTCGACGCCGTCGCGAGCGAGCGGCGACGGATCGAACGCAACCTCCACGACGGTGTGCAGCAGCAGCTCGTGGCGATCGGTCTCGACCTCGGTATGGCCGAGCAGCAGATCGGCCACGATCCGGAACGCGCGAGGGAACTCATCGGCAACGCGCGCTTCAAGGTCCAGGGCTCGATCGGTGAACTGCGTCAGCTCGGGCGTGGTCTCCACCCCGCGATCCTGGAGGACCGGGGTATCGATGCTGCGCTGTCGGCCGTGGTGAGCGGGTCGGCGATCCCGATCTCGGTGCACGTCGATCCCGATCTCGACCTGTCGACCGACGTGGGTGAGACCGTCTACTTCGTCGCCAACGAAGCGATCGCGAACGTACTGAAACACGCCGGGGCGCGCGTGGCGTCGGTGCACGTCGCCAAGGTCGCGGCCAACGTGAGGGTGACCGTTCACGACGACGGTGTCGGCGGGGTCGACGCCAGTCGGGGGACCGGCATCGCCGGGATCCGAGCGCGCGTCAACGCGGTCGACGGCAGCTTCACGATCAGCTCGCCGACCGGTGGCCCGACCACCCTCATCGCGGAGATCCCGCGGACATGACCGCCGAGGTGATCCGCGCCGTCGTCGCCGACGACTCGGTCCTGCTGCGCGACGGCGTCGTCCGTCTGCTCACCGACGACGGTATCGATGTCGTCGCCGCCGTCGGCGACGCCGACGCGCTGCTCGACGCGGTGACCGAGCATCAGCCCGACCTCTGCCTGGTCGATGTCAGGATGCCGCCGTCGCACACCGACGAGGGGTTGCGGGCCGCGATCGAGATCCGGCGCCGCCATCCCGAGATCGCGGTGCTCGTGCTGTCGCAGTACGTCGAGGAGCGGTACGCCGGCGAACTGCTGGCCGGCGACGTGTCGGGCATCGGCTACCTGTTGAAGGACCGTGTGATCGACGTGCGGGACTTCCTCGCGGCACTGCGCCGTGTCGCGGCGGGTGGTAGCGCGGTCGATGCCGAGGTGATCAGCCAGATCCTCGGCCGATCGCGCAGGACGAGTGAGCTCGACCGCCTGACGCCCCGCGAGCGTGAGGTGCTCAACCTCATGGCCGAGGGGCTGTCGAACGGCGGGATCGCCGAGCGGCTGGTGGTCTCGAACGGGGCGGTCGAGAAGCACATCTCCAACGTGTTCATGAAGCTCGGCCTCGACCCCGAGGACGGCAACCACCGACGGGTGATGGCCGTGCTGACGTATCTCCGGGCGTGAGTTCGACGTCGTCCGCACGCAGATGTTCACTCAGATGTTGTCACGTTGTTATCCCGCCTGACGTCATTTGCAGTTTTGGTCAAGTGGAAGTCAAGTTTGTGTCGAGAGCTGCCGATAGCTCTCGGTGAGCCGACATCGCCGATCCGACCGCGGAACCAGTCTGATCGAAGTGCTCGTGGCAGTGGTGCTGCTCGGGACGGCGGGCGCGGCCGTGCTGACCGCGATGGCGACGACCATCACGGGGTCGCGCATCCACGACGAGCAGGCGGAGCTCCAATCGTGGCTGGCCTCGGCCGGTGACCGGCTGATGACGTCCGCCAGTGACGAGAGCGTCTTCGTCGCGACGGGCCAGCAGGTGCCCGGCTACGTCGCGTGTGACGCGGCCACCACGCCGGAGATCGTCTCCGAGTACCAGGGACAGGTCGAGGCGCTGCTCCTCCGCGATCCGACCGCCCCCGCCGTCGACGTCGTGGCCGTCCGGTACTGGAACGGGTCCACCTTCGTCGACACCTGCCACTTCCCGTCGCACCGCCTCCAACAGGTCACGCTGCGCGGCACCACGCAGTCGGGCGCATCTGCGGATCTCGACGTGCTCCGTCGGCCGTTCACCCTCGACGAGGTGCCCTCCGCACCGGTCGGCGGCGACCTCGACGGCGATGGTGTCCCCGATCCGGTCGTCATCGTCGAGAACCCACACATCCACGGCACGACGACCACCACCACGACCACCACGACCACCACCACCACGACCGCGCCCGGGCCGACGACCACGACCGCGTCCGACGCCACGACCACGACCACGACCACGACGGCACCCACGACCACGACGGTGCCGCCCAC
>CAXBAZ010000486.1:0-3812 GCA_963973395.1 uncultured Acidimicrobiaceae bacterium | reverse complement strand
CCCGCCCGCTCGAGCCGACGAACGTCTCCTCGCCCAACGACGACGCCCAGTCGCGGAGATCGTCCGGGCCGAACTCCGCCAGGAGCGGTGCCATCCAGCCCGGCGCGTCGTAGTGGCCGAGCATGTCGGCGACCGGCTCGCTGTGGGTCAGGTTGAGCCCGCCGCGACCGGCGAGCAGCAGCTTGCGGCCGACCGATCGCTGGTGCTCGTACACCGTCACGGCAACGCCGGCGCCGGCGAGCACCTCGGCCGCGATCAGACCCGCCGGGCCGCCTCCGACGACCACCGCCGTCGGGGGCCGGTCGGGAAGCTCGGTCGAATCGATGCTCGAATCGATGGTCGAATCGATGGTCGAATCCATGTCGGCGCCTCGAACGACCGCCTCACCCGACGGGATCGAGCACCCTGTCGGTGTAGTCGTTGGCGAACGTCCCGTCGGGGTCGAGCCGGGCCCGGGCCGTGTGGAAGATGTCCCATTCGGGATACCGGCCGCGGAGCGTCGACGCCCGCTGGTAGTGGAGCTTGCCCCAGTGTGGCCGACCTTCGTAGTCGTCCATGATCTTCTCGACGCCCTGGAAATAGGCCTCGTACGGGGCGCCCCGGTACTGGTGCACCGCGATCCAGCCGTTCGTCCGGCCGTGGCCGGTCGACAGCGGGATGTCGTCGGCGGCCGACACCCGCACCTCCACCGGGAACAGTGTGGGGAAGCTGAGCGACGCCGCGAGGTCACGGACCCGGCGCACCGCGTCGGGCACGGCGTCGATCGGGATGCCGTACTCCATCTCGACGAACTTCACGTGCCGCGGACTCGCGAACACCCGGTCGCTCCGGTCGATCAGTTCCCGCTCGCCGGCCGCACCGGAGACCAGCTTGGCGACCTTGGGTGCGAACGACGGGAACCGACGCCCGGTACGACACACCAGGTCGAACGCGAGGTTCTCCGCGATGTACTTGTCCCGTACGTACGTCAGCTTCGACGGCGGGCGGGCCGGTTGGTCGGTCCGACGATTGCGCTTCACCTGGCACCGGCGGGTACCCGGCATCCAGAAGAACTCGGCGTGCTCGGCGCTCCGCGCGAATTCGGCGAACCCGTCGAGCAGATCATCGAGCGGCTCGATCGTCTCGTGGGCGTGGAGGTTGAACGAGGGCACACACTGGATCGTCACCTGCGTCGCGATCCCGAGCGCGCCGACGCCGACCCGAGCAGCATGCAGGAGGTCGGGGTTCGTGGCGGCGTCGCAGCGCACGATGTCACCGCGTCCGTCGACCATCTCCATCCCCACGATCGTGGTGGCGATGTTGCCGAGCTCGAGACCGGTTCCGTGCGTGGCGGTGTTGATCGCGCCGGCGATCGACTGCACGTTGATGTCGCCGAGGTTCGGCATCGCCAGCCCGACGGCCGCGAGTTCGTCGCCGAGCGCCCGGAGCGTCATGCCGGCCTGCACGGTCACCTGTCCGGCGGCGACGTCGACGTCGAGCACGCGGTCGAGATGTTCGAGTGAGATCAGCGTGCCGCTCGTCATGGCGGTCGCGGTGAACGAGTGTCCCGCACCGATCGCTTTGACCCGCGAGTGGGACGCGTGTGCGCTCCGCACGAGTGACGCGACCTGGTCGGTCGACCGTGGCGACTCGACCGCCGTCGGGACACACGCCTGATTCTTCGCCCAGTTGCGAACCGCAGTCATGGCGACATGGTACGGAACGGCCCACGAACGCGTCGTCGTCGCGACGTTCGACCCGTGGTCGCCGCAACTGGTGGTCAGCTGGTGGTCAGAACGCCATGCGGGCGGTGATCACGAGGCGGCCGTTCCGGCGGCTCACCTCGACCCGATCGGCGATCGACCGCACGATGCCGAGACCACGACCTGTGATCTGTTCGGCGGGAGCGACCTCCCACTCGTCGACCTCACCGACATTCGGCGCCGGACCGATGCTCTCGACGGTCAACGCGACGGCGCCCTGGTCGCACCAGAGCGCGAATGCGACCCGGTCGCCCTTGCCGTGCTCGACCGCATTCGTGACGAGTTCGCTGGCGATGAGTTGGACGTCGGCGTTGAGCGAGCCGGGCACATCGACGAGGTTCGTGCGCACGAAACGGCGCGCGGTACCGACCTCGGCGAGGTCGGCTTCCAGTTCACACCTCATGACGCGCCCGTTCGTCATGTCGGCAGCCTACCCATGCGTCCACGTCAGCTCGATCGTTGCGCCAGCCGGCGCTCGGGTGGGGGGAGGCTGTACTTCGCCGCCAGCAGCGCCGCGTTCGTCCGGTTGTTGACACCGAGCTTCGAGAACACACGCCGCACGTAGGTCTTCACGGTGTCGACCGACAGGAACAGTTCTTCGGCGATCTCGGGGTTCGAGAGACCCAGGGCCAACAGGGCGAGCACCTCTTGTTCTCGCAGCGACAGCGCCTCGCCCGATCCGCGACCGCCCGAGCGGGGGGTATCGGCCCATCCGAGCCGTTCGCCCTGGGCGACCCGCTCGAGTTGCTCGACCAGGAGCTCTCCGCTGATGCTCTTCATGATCACGGCCGAGACGCCGATCGACTTCGCGATGTCCAAGAACTGCGGCGCGGCGTCCCAGGTGTACAGGACGATGTGTTCCACCAGCCCGTCCTCGGACATCTGGCGCGCACGGTCGAGTGCGTCACGGCGACCGGCGAACGTGTCGAACAGTGCGACGTCGGCCCGATGATCCGGGGTGCCACCCACCTGGTGTTCCACGATCTGGATCCGGTCGGCGAACGGCTCGAGCATCGCGTGCAGCCCGCGGAGCACCACCTCGTAGTCGTTGACCAACGCCACCCGGATCGGACCATCGTCGGCGTGACGCTGCGGTTCTGACGACTGATGCGGCTCCGACTCCTGCTCCCGGCCCATCACGCGACCTCACCGGCTTCTCGACCGGCTTCTCGGTGGACGGCGCACGCCGACCGCTCGGCCGCAACCGTCGGTTCGGTGGGCAGCGCGGCGGTCATGGGATCGGTCTCCTTCCATCGGCCCCGTCTCGTCGGGGTGGTCGTGGGGTGGGCGTCTGTCCCGGACATACCCGCCACCCGGGTGTGCGAAACCCGCCGACCGGGACGCCCGTGCCACGAGTTACACCCATGGTCGCAGTTGGTGCATCACTCGCTCGAGCAGGCGCTGCGGCACGTTGCGGTGGGTCCATCGGGTCAGGTCGATCGACTCGCTCCTGGTGACATCGGTGTCGAAGTCGTCGTCGAGTTCCGTCGCGAACCGCTCGTCGAACACGACCAGGTTGACCTCCTCGTCGAGCGAGGTCGAGCGGTGGTTGAAGTTGGCCGAACCCATGACCGCGACCGCGCCGTCGACGGTCATGACCTTGGCGTGCAACATCGACGGTTGGTAGTTCCACACCTGGATCCCCGCGTCGAGGAGCTCGCGATACCGGGCCTCGCCGGCCAACTGCACGAACCTCTTGTCGGCGCAGGGTCCGGGAATCAGCAGCTGCACATCGACGCCACGCTCCGACGCCGCGACCAGGCGACCGGTCAGATCGTCGTCGGGCGCGAAGTATGCGGTCGTGACACGGATCCGTTCGCCGGCGAGTTCGACGAGCGCACGCACCGTCATCGAGATCGGGTTCCATCCGGGCTCGGCAGTCCCCATGATCACCTGGACATCGCCGTCGCCGGGGGAACCGAGGTCGGGGAACTCGTCGATGTCGGCGTCGAACAGTTCGGGTGCGGTCTCGATCCAGTTGTCGAGGAAGGCCCCGCGCAAGCCGTTCACCGCCGGTCCGGTCATCCGGACGTGGGTGTCGCGCCAGGCGCCGTCGGTGTGACCGTCGCC
>CAXBAZ010000485.1:0-3828 GCA_963973395.1 uncultured Acidimicrobiaceae bacterium | reverse complement strand
CTCTACGAGATGGCTACGGGACCGATGGATGCGTCACGCCCGTGGGAGACCCGCGACGTGGTCGGGATGTATCGATTCCTGCAACGGCTATGGCGCACGGTGGTCGACGAGGAGACCGGCGAATGTGTCGTCGCCGACGTCGAACCCGACGTCGACACCACGCGCCTGCTGCACCGCACGGTCGACACCGTCCGTACCGAGATGGACGCGCTCCGCTTCAACACCGCGATCGCCAAGCTGATCGAGTTGAACAACGCGGTCACCAAGCTCGACGTGACGCCACGTTCGATCGCCGAGCCAATGGCGCTGATGGTCGCACCACTCGCGCCGCACATCGCCGAAGAAATCTGGCGGAAGCTCGGCCACGACGAGACGCTCACGTACACCGACTTCCCCGTCGCCGACGAGCGGTACCTGGTCGACGACATGGTCGAGTACCCGGTGCAGGTCAACGGCAAGGTGCGCGGCCACATCACGGTGCCCGCCGACGCCGACGCCGCCACGGTCGAGGTCGCCGCGCTCGCCGATGACAAGGTGCTGATCGCGATCGACGGTGCCACCCCGAAGAAGGTCATCGTCGTTCCCGGCCGGATGGTCAACATCGTCGTCTGACGAGCGCTCCGGCCGTCGTCGAGACCACCGGACGAGTCGACTGCAGGCACGTCCGCTGGCAGAACACAGTGATCACGGCGTTGTGGACCAATTCCCCTGTACATGCCGAGCACGGCGCGCGACACTGAAGTCAGATCCCACGAGGTGCAACCAGGGGAAGCAGACCCACACCGTCGCCACGAGCGTCGAGCGTGGCTCCTGATCCCAAAACTGTTCCGGGTTCGACGGAACCACCTCGTGGGAACTTCGCGTCCGGGCGGCCGTGACGAACCGCGGCGATGCCGTCAGGCTCGGCCCGGACGCCGACGCACGTCAGACGAGGATCTCGTCGAGGGCCGCGAGCAGCAGCGTGACGTTGCGCTGCCGGGCGGTGTGACCCATCAACCCGATGCGCCACCCCTTGCCGGCGAGCTCGCCGAGACCCCCACCGACCTCGATCCCGTAGTCCATGAGCAGCGTCGATCGAACCTGCGCCTCGGTCGTGCCCGCCGGCAGACGATCCTCGGGCACCCACACCGACGTCAGCTGCGGGAGCCGGCTCCCGGCCTCGGCGAACAGTTCGAACCCTCGCGCCTCGAGCCCCGCCTGCAACGCGTCACCACACGCCTGGTGCCGGGCACGGACGTCGGCAGCACCCTCCGCCAGCACGACACCGAGGCCCGCGTGGAGCCCGTACAGCATCGAGATCGGCGCCGTGTGGTGGTAGGCGCGTGCGCCGTCGCCGGTCACGTACTTCGCGATCATGTTCAGGTCGAGATACCACGACGGCGGCCGCTCGCGCAGCCGCTCGACCGCCCGGTCCGACACCGTGAGCGGCGCCAATCCCGGCGGGACGCCGAGGCACTTCTGCGTCCCGCTGTACGCGATGTCGACGCCCCAGTCGTCGACCCGCAGGTCGATGCCACCCAAGGACGTCACGCAGTCGGCCAGCAGGAGTGCATCACCCTTGTTCGCCCCGAGGGTCGCCAGGTCGTTGCGAACACCGGTGCTGGTCTCGGCGTGGACGACCACGACCATCGTCGGCGAGGGATGGGCCTCGAGCAGGGTCTGCGGATCGATCGGCGTCCCCCACGGCGCGTCGACTCGAACCACGTCCGCACCGCAGCGTTCGGCGACGTCGCAGAGACGGCCGCCGAACACACCGTTGACACCGATCACCACCGTGTCGCCCGGACCGACGAAGTTCACGACCGCGGCCTCCATGCCCGCGGATCCCGTTCCCGACACCGCGAACGTCAGCCGGTTCTCGGTCTGGAACACCGCACGGAGGCGATCCCCCACCTCGTCCATCAGCTCGATGAAGTCGGGGTCGAGATGCCCCAGTACCGGTCGGGCGAACGCCTCCATGACCTCCGGGTACGGGTTGCACGGGCCAGGGCCCATCAGGACGGGATCACGATGCATCACGTCCGACACCGTACGTCACGCATCGGCGACGACCCCGATCTCGGACGCCTTCATCGAGGCCCAGACCGCGTCGTCGACGTCGACCCCGAGTGATTCGAATCCCGGGGCCGTCACCTCGACGACGAGCGGCAGGCGTCCACCCAGCCGGACCCGGACCCGTTCGTCGGCGCGTTCGACGGCCTCGACCGTCGCGTGCCAGACGTTGCGCGGGCTGCCCTCCGGATGGGCCCGGTGCAGCGCGATCGCAGCGGGACGGATCGTCACGATCGCCGGCCCGTCGGGAGCATCGTGCGGGCCCACGTGGACGACGCCGCCGCCGTCCGGATGGAACACGGCGCCGGCGAGGGTACCCCGCAGGAGGTTCGTGCCGACCAGGTCGGCGACGTATGCCGAACGCGGGGCGCCGGCCAACTCCGACAATCGGCCGCGCTGGGTCACGAGACCGCCCTCGAGTACGACGACGCGATCGGCGAGCGAGTGGGCGTCGACGGGGTCGTGGCTCACGAGCAACCGGCACGCCGGAACGTCGGCGAGCCACCCGGCGAGTTCGTGCCGGATCACACTGCGAGCCGACACGTCGAGCGCCGCCATCGGTTCGTCGAGCAGCACCACCGACGGCTCGACCACGAGCGCACGTGCCACGGCGACACGCTGCGACTGCCCGCCGGACAGGTCGGACGGATACCGGTCTGCGATCGACGCCACCCCGAGCCGGTCGAGTGCATCGTCGGCCGCGGCGCGCGCGGCGCGACGGCGAACTCCTCGCGCCCGGAGACCGAACGCGACGTTCTCCCTGACGTCGAGGTGCTCGAACAACCGGTACGACTGGAACACGGCCCCGACGCCACGATCGGCCGGTGGTACGAACACGTCGGCCGTGTCCCACGGCGTGCCCGCGAGCTCGATGTGTCCCGACGTCAGCGGGATCAGACCGGCGATGGCCCGGAGCGCCGTCGACTTGCCGGCCCCGTTCGGTCCGAGCAGCGCGACGGTCTCGCCACGTTCGACGTCGAGGTCGATCTCGAGCCGGAACCCGTCGCGCTCCACGATCCCCCGCATCGACAGCGTCACGGCCGTACCCCGAACGCGGCGCCCACCCAGCGCTCGCGCAGCCCGAACAGCACGGCGAACGAGACGGCGACCAGCACCAGGCTCAAGAGGATCGCCTGGTCAGGATCGTTCTCCAGTGCGAGATAGGTCGCCAGCGGCACGGTGCGGGTGACGCCGGGCAGGCTGCCGGCGAACGTGATCGTGGCTCCGAACTCGCCGAGCGCTCGGGCCCAGGTGAGCACGATGCCCGACACCAGCGCCGGGCGGATCGAAGGTGCCGTGACCCGACGGAACACGTACCACTCGGACGCGCCGAGCGTGCGGGCTGCTTCCTCGGTGGCCGGATCGAGGGCGCGCAGCGCGGCGTCGACGGTGAGCACGAGGAAGGGCATCGCGACGAAGAGCTGCGCGACCACCACGGCGGCGGTCGTGAACGGCAACGTGAGGCCGAACGCGTCGTCGAGCGGTTCGCCGATCACCCCCCGGCGCCCCAGCGCGAGGAACAACGCCACGCCGGCCACCACCGGTGGCAGCACCATCGACAGGGTGCACAGCACCCGGACGAAACGCCGGCCGGGGAGGTCGCTTCGAGCGAGCAACCACGCGAGTGGCACACCGATGACGACGGCGAGCACGGTCGTTGCGAGCGAGGTCACGAGCGACAGCACGAGGGCGGTCCGAACGGTGTCGTCGCGCACCATGTCGGGAATCGAGCGGACCGGGGCCCGCGCCACCAGCCCGACGAACGGCAGGACGAAG
>CAXBAZ010000484.1:0-3842 GCA_963973395.1 uncultured Acidimicrobiaceae bacterium | reverse complement strand
CGCTGATGGCCATCTGGGTCGTCGGGGACGGGATCGTCGGACGCCGCGTTCGACGCATGTCGGCCGAGTTCGACGTTCGCACGCACGACCCCCGCATCGAGCCGACGCCGGCCGTCGGACCCGGCGATGTGGCCGTGCTGGCCCACCCCGTCGACCACGCGCCCCTGGCGCGGGAGCTCGGCGTTCGCGGCGCATCGGTGGTGACCGTCGGCGACGGCCTCGACGACACCCGCGAGCTGATGGCGCTCGATCGCGACTTCGCCGCGGCGGATGCCACGCTCGTGATCGGCGCCGGGCTCACCCCCGGCCTGTCCGGTCTCCTGGCTCGGTTCCTGTCGTTCGAGATGGCCGTCGTCGACGAGATCCACGTCGCCGTTCACGGCACCGCCGGTCCGAGCTGTGCCCGCGACCATCACCGGTCGCTCAGCGGACGTGCGGTCAGTTGGCGTGACGGTGGATGGCGCCACTCGCTGGGCGGAGGCGGCCGCGAACTGTGCTGGTTCCCCGAACCCGTCGGTGCCCGTGACTGTTATCTGGCCGAGATCGCGAGTCCGGTGCTGCTCCACCAGTCGTTCCCCGACGCGGTGCGGATCGACGCCCGCCGCTCGGCCCGACGCCGCGACCGCTTCACGGCGCGACTGCCGATGCTCAGGCCCCCGCACCGTGAGGGTCGCGTCGGCGCACTGCGCGTCGAGGTCCGCGGCGGTGGTGTCGACGGCTCGCGGGTGACCCGGATCCTCGGCGTCGCCGAACTGGTCGGAACGGCGTCGGCCTCGATGGCGGCCGTGTTCGCGGCGGCGGCGCAGGCGCAGGAACTGCCGAGCGGTGCCATGGCGACCAGCGACGCGCAGCTCGACACACTCGGTCTGCTCCGTCGGGTCGAGGCGGCCGGCGTGCGCCTCCAGGAGTTCACGGGCATCCCCCAGCCGGGTTGACGGCTCTCGAACCGATCAGCGGTCGGTGGGATTCGGCACGCTGTCGTCGAGGATCGCTGAAGGAGCGACGGCATCGAGTCGTTCGCTCAGCCGCTCGATCGACTTGGTGAGGCCGTCGAGCTGATCGCGCAGATCCTCGCCGGTGACCACGTCGGCGAGCGCCAGACGGACTCCGGCGATCTCCCGAGCGAGGAATTCGGTGTCGGCCTGCGTTCGCTCGGCGACCTCGCGGTCGTAGTCGGCCGCCACACGATCGCGGCGCTCCTGGCGGTTCTGTGCGAGCAGGATCAGTGGGGCCGCGTACGACGCCTGCAGGGACAGCACGAGCGTGAGCAGCACCAGGCCGCGCTCCCACGGGTCGAACTGGTAGCGATCGGGCGGGATGATGTTGAGCGCCAGCCAGATGACGATGATCGCCGACTGCCACACGAGGAAGCGTGCCGTGCCGAGGTAGCGGGCGATCGACTCGCTGAAGACACCGAACGCCTCCGAGTCGTACGACAGGTCGAACCGGCCACGCTGGCGTGGTTGCGTGAGCTCGTTGCGTCGCTTCACGGACGACCGGCCGTCTGCTCCACCGCACCGTCCTGGCGACGGTGACGGAGCCGCCAACCGGCGCCGAGCATACGGTCGACGACGTCGTCGACGCTGATCGCGCCCAGCAGGCGACCGGCCTCGTCGACCACGGCCAGCGACAGCATGTCGTACGAGGCGAACTCTTCGAACACGGCGCGGTCGGAGGTGTCGGGCGACACCGTCGGCACGTCGCGTGCGATGCAGTGACGGAGCTCCATGCTGGGCGGCTCGCGCAGGAGGCGCTGCATGAACACGATCCCGAGATGTTTGCCGGTCGGCGGTTTGAACGGCGCCTGCGTCACGAAGATCTGGCTCGCGATGCTCGGCGTCCAGTCGGGGTCGCGGAGCTGCGCGAGGGCCTCGGCGACGGTGGCCGACGGGCCGAGGATGATGATCTCGGGTGTCATCATGCCGCCTGCGGTCGCCTCTTCGTAGGAGAGCAGTCGGGCGACGACCTCGGCTTCGTCGTCATCCATCGCGGCGAGGATCGCGGCTCGCTGCTGGGTCGGCATCTCGCCGAGCAGGTCGGCCAGGTCGTCGTACTCCATCTCGTCGAGCACACCGACGAGTCGATCGAGGTCGAGACCCTCGATCAAACGGAGCTGTTCGGTCTCGGGCAACTCCTCGAGCACGTCGGCCAGGCGTTCGTCGTCCATCGACTGCGCCAGCTGCCGACGCTGCGCGAGCGGCATCGTGCGCACGATGTGGGCGACGTCGCTCGGATGCATGTCGCGCAGCCGCGCGGCTTCGGCCTCCATCGCGGTGTTGGCGGCGAACAGCACTCCGACCTCGCGCCACTCGACGAGCCGGTAGCTCGGCCGTCGACGCAGTGTGTTGCGGCGCGCGAGCCGCACCTTCGCGACCTCCCAGTGGCTGGATCGACCGTCGTTCTTCTCGATCAGCCCGACGTCGCTGACGCGTTCGCCTCCGTCGATCTGTCGGTCGATGACCTCGTTGCCGATCAGCGTCTCGCCGGGGCGGGGCTTGAAGGGGTTGAGGTCGATGTCCCAGCTGCGCAGCCGCACGCCGTCGCTGTCGAGGTCGGCGATCCGGGCCGCATTGACGAAGATGCGACGTTGCTGGCTGGACGCCACGAACCCGGTGACCCGTGGGGGATGACCCACCCGGCCGGGGACGACGACGATGTCGTCGATCTTGCCGATCTCGGACCCGCCCGCGTCGAGCAGCGGCAGGCGCATCACTCTGAACGCGTAGATCAGCTCGCCTGCCATGCAGCGCAGACTATCTGTTGACCTCACCGGAGAACCCTGGGTGACGTGCTGCCCAGCGGTCCCGGCGCGGCGACGTCACACGGCTTCGATCTGGACCAGCGTGTCGCTGTAGGCGACGCCGCCGCCCCACTCGGTGAGGGTGTCGTTCGTGAGGTCGTTCGCAACGTGTCCGTCGGGGTGATGCTCGCGCCACCACCCCCAGGGGATCGACGCCAACCCGGGTCGGAGCCGGGTCGAGATCTTGACCGGCAGCTCGAGGCTGGCCCGGTCGTTGAACACCCGCGCCGCGCCGCCGTCGGTGAGGCCGCGCGCCGACGCATCGAACGCATCGAGCTCGACGAACGGACCGCCCTCGGCCGGCCCGTGCTTGGGCAGGTGTGAGTATCCCGAGTTGAGGAAGCGGGTGTGGTGCTTCGGCGTCATCAACTGCAGCGGGAACCGATCGGCGGCGGCTCCCTGCGGCCCCTCCGTCGGCGGCACGAACGTGGGCAGCCGGGGTTGACCCATCGCCTCGAGCCGGGTCGACACGAACTCGACCCGGCCGGACTCGGTGGGGAAGCCACCGTCGGCCCAGGGGGTGCCGTCGTCGGGATACGGCACCTTGAGCCAGCCGTCACGTCGGAGCGCGTCGATGTCGACCGTCGGCAGCACCTCGCGCAGGATCGTCAGGTCGTCGTCGAACAGCGACGGTTCGGTGAGGCCCATCGCACCGGCGATCCGGCGGAAGCACTCGGAGTTGCTCACGGCCTCGCCGAGTGGCGCGATCGCGGCCTCGTTCCATCCCATCCACAGGTGGCCCCACGCGGGCGTCACGTCGTTCGCCTCGATCTGTGTCGTCGCGGGCAGCACGATGTCGGCGTAGCGCGCCGAGTCGGTGAGGAACTGCTCGTGCACCACGGTGAACAGGTCGTCACGGCGCATGCCCTCCCGCGCCCGCTCGGCGTTCGGCACGATCACGAGCGGGTTGGAGTTCCAGACGATCATCGCCCGCACGGGCGGCTCTTCGTCGAGCAGGATCTCACCGAGCCGGCTCATGTTGAACGTGCGGACCTCGCGCCCGGCGAGGAGGTCGGGTCGTGCCAGCGCTGCCTCGTCGACG
>CAXBAZ010000483.1:0-3849 GCA_963973395.1 uncultured Acidimicrobiaceae bacterium | reverse complement strand
GACGTCGATGCCGTCGGAGTCGAGACCCAACCAGCCGGGCAGCAGTTCGAGGTAGAAGTAGCCGAGCAGCGAGTAGGCGGCGATCTGGAACACCGAGTTGATCGCCACCAGTACGGCGGCCAACTCGCGGCTGCCGCACGCGAGGTCGTTCCAGATCAGCACCATCGCGATGCAGCGGGCCAGGCCCACGATGATGAGGCCGGTCCGGTATTCGGGGAGGTCGGGGAGCGTTAGCCATGCCAGCGCGAACATGAGCGCTGGTCCGATCAACCAGTTCAGTACCAGGGAAAGGGTCAACGATCTCCGGTCGACGACCTGGCCGATCGAGCGGTACTTCACCTTTGCCAGCACCGGGTACATCATCGCCAGCAGCCCGATCGCGATCGGGAGCGAGACCGTGTCGATCTTCACCCGGTCGAGCGTGTCGTCGAGGTCGGTGAACAGCTTGCCCAGGGCGACACCCGACACCATCGCGACGCCGATCCACACCGGGAGGAACCGGTCGAGCGTCGACAGCCTGGCGACGACCTCGTGGTCATCCACCGGCGTGTCGGTCACCGTCTTGTCGATCACCACAGCAACTCCACCCTTCTCACCACCGTTTGTTCATCGTTGTTCGACGATGAACGATACCGCCCGGCCGGACGGTGCGGGCGTTGTGAGCGGCGATCGATTGCGTGCCGATCCGCTGAGGTCACGATCACCAAGCCGTCCGACGCGCGACACGAACGGGTGCGTTCGCTGCAGGGGCACTGGACCGCAACCCCGTACGGCGGCCGGATGGACCTCGCGTGGCCCGAACGACCGGATGCTGACCGGCTCACGACGTGAGACTCGATCTCACGCCCTCCTGTCGACGCCACCCGCCGGGCGGCAACGAGAGAAGGGACATGACATGAACGTCACCACAACACCCACCCGACGATCCGGAGCGTCGGCCGACCTGCACGTCGAGGTGTGGGGCGATGGCACACCCGTCGTCCTCGTCCACGGCTCGTTGGCCACGGGCGCCGACGAGTGGTCGGAGCAGCGCCCGCTCGCCGACCACGGCCTCCGACTGATCGTGCCCGACCGCCGTGGCTACGGACGCAGTCCATCCGCCAGCGGAGAGGACTTCCTGGTCGACGCCGACGATGTCACCGACCTCATGTCCACAGGCGCCCACCTCGTCGGACACTCCTACGGCTGTCTGTCCGCCATGATCGCCGCCGCGCGCCGGCCCGAGGCCACCCTGTCTCTGACGCTGCTCGAAGGGCCCGTCACGGCGCTCGCCCAGCACGACGACGCATGGCGCTCGCTGGTGGACGACGTTCGGAATCTCTGGACCCGCGAACTGGCCGACGACGACTGGGTCGTGAGATTCCTCGAAGCCGTGGGCACCGATCCGGCCGAGCTCACGCCCGACCTGCTGGCGGCCGCCGTCGAGCTCGTCCCC
This sequence comes from uncultured Acidimicrobiaceae bacterium, assembly GCA_963973395.1. GTDB lineage: Bacteria > Actinomycetota > Acidimicrobiia > Acidimicrobiales > Ilumatobacteraceae > Ilumatobacter. The sequence goes on along the minus strand of CAXBAZ010000483.1, from coordinate 2,414 downwards.
GTGTTCCGGAGTGGCCGCCCGTTCTACGAGGCCGACGTGCCCCTCGACGCGCTCTCCGCCGCGACGTTCCCGAAGCTCGTCGTGTCGGGCGGGCACCACGCCGGCTTCGAGGCGATGAGCGACGAGCTCGCCGAGTGCATCGGCGCGTCGCGAGCGGTCATCGCCGGAGCCGGCCACGAGATCCAGTTCACCGGAGCCCCGTTGAACGATGTCCTCCGTCGACTCTGGTCATCAGCGGACTGACCGTCGTCGACGACGTGCGTGAGCTGTCCGGCCGGAGGGGGTCAGACCCCCTCCGGCCATCGACGACCGTGAGCCCGCCTGTCAGCTGGGACCCGGGCTGCAGATCCAGGTCGTGCGCTTCGGACGATAGATCGACGGTGCGCTCTTGAACGTGCCGCCGAGCAGCCCCTCGCACACGAGCGCCTCGATCTCGAAGCCGGGACGTGTTCGTGCGTTCTGGCACCGCGAGATCGTGAACGGGGTGCTGTAGGCCTGCCCGCCCTGCTCGACGCACATCAGGTCGAGTACGTCCATGCCGACCTCGGGTGACGCGAACTGCGGCGTCGCCGCGTCGGCGCCGCCGCCGAACGCGAACGAAGCGGCGACCGCCCCGGTCAGCGCTGCGGCCGTGATGAAGTTCCTGCTGTTCATGACTCCTCCTCGGAGTGATCGGGACGGCGGATCCGCCCTCGTCATCTGGAGAGGTGTGAAGGTCCGTGTCACGACGTGAGCCCGGATCTCACGCCTCATCCGTGTCCAGCCGGACACGACACGAATCGAGGAGAATCATGACCATTCACACCACCAGCCAGCCTTCCAGCACGCTTCCGCAGCTCGTCGACGGCCCGTTCATCGCCGACGGCGGCCTGGAGACGAGCATCATCTTCCAGCAGGGAATCGACCTCGTCGACTTCGCTGCGTTCACGCTGATCGACTCCGACGAGGGTCGCGCCGCACTCGGCAACTACTACGCCCCCTACTTCGAGCTGGCCGAGACTCTCGAGACCGGCATCGTCATCGACACGCCGACGTGGCGTGCCAGTCTCGACTGGGGCGCCCGCCAGGGCTACGACGCCGAGGCGATGTCCGACGTCAACCGCCGCGCCGTCGGCTTCGTGGCCGACGTGGCCGAACGCTGGCCGACCGTGCCGACCGTCGTGAACGGAGCGATCGGGCCGCGTGGTGACGGTTACGTCGTGGGGCACACGATGTCGGTCGCCGAGGCGACCCACTATCACGCCGTGCAGACCGAGGCGTTCGCCGCCGCCCGCGCCGGCATGGTCGCCGCCGTCACGATGAACTACGTGGAAGAGGCGACCGGGATCGTCCTCGCCGCTCGCCGGGCCGACATCCCGGTGGCCGTGTCGTTCACCGTCGAGACCGACGGACGCCTCCCGACCGGCCAGTCGCTGGGTGAGGCGATCGAGCAGGTCGACGCCGCCACCGAACGGTTCCCCGCGTACTTCATGGTGAACTGTGCCCATCCCACCCACTTCGATCGTGTCCTGCGTACGAACGAGCCGTGGGTCGAACGGATCAAGGGCATCCGGGCCAACGCATCGGCGCTGAGCCACGCAGAACTCGACGAAGCGACCGATCTCGATCGCGGCGACATCGCCGACCTCGCCGCACGTTACGTCGGCCTGCGCGACTCGCTCGGCGAGCTGTCGGTGGTCGGTGGCTGCTGCGGCACCGACCACGAGCACGTCGCCGCCATCGCCCGGTCCCTGCGCTGACGGCCCGGATCCGCCACGTCGCGCGAGCGATCACGGGCTGGAGCCCATGATCGCTCGCGCCGAGTCTGGCTGCAACGCAGACGACGTCAGCGAACCGGCTTGCCGGCGATGACGAAGTGGTGGTCGTTGCGGAACCGGTAGATGCCGTCGGCGTCCCGGCAGTGTTCGATCGACTCGAGCACCGCCCGTCGCACGACGGTCGGATCGGTGTGCCGGAGCGCTGGGACGGCCGGGCCGATGCTCGACACGGCACGCCATGCGATGTCGGCGTCCGGCCACTCGATGACCGAGACGCGAGCTCCGCGTTCGATCAGGTCGAAGCCGCTGGCGGCCAGCATGCCCTCGGCGACGCCCGGTGCGGCGATGTCGTTCAGGCGCTTCATGCTCTCGAAGTGCTGCTGCGGAGCGAGCCGAGCGAAGGCCTTGAAGCACCCTCGCAGGTCGTTGGGTGTGCCCGGTCCCCAGAAGCTGATGCCGATCGTGCCACCGGGGCGCAGCACACGATTCGCCTCCACGAGGGCGGCCTCGCAACCGCCCCAGATGCCGTTGACCGAGATGACGGCGTCGAAGGTGTCGTCATCCCACGGCAGATCGAACATCGAACCGAGGTGCAGATCTGCGTCGGGGTTGCGGGCGCGTGCGATGTTGATCAGCGAGGCCGACGCATCGATGCCG
>CAXBAZ010000482.1:0-3852 GCA_963973395.1 uncultured Acidimicrobiaceae bacterium | reverse complement strand
GCTCGACGCGAGCGCTCGTTCGTACGCGAGTGCGGCCTCGGCGGTCGCCTGCTGGGACCGGGCGACCTCCGCAGCGCGGAGCGAATACCGCCAGGCGAGCTCGTGGGAGCGGGCCGCGGCGTAGTGCAGCGACAGCAGCGGGGCGACCGCATCGCGATCGGTGGCTCGCGCCTCGATGATCTGCGCGGCGCGATGGTGGAGGATCCGGCGATTCGAGAACGGCAAGCCCTCGTACGCGGTGTCTCGATAGAGGGCGTGGTGGAACGCCCACGTACTGCCGGATCGTCGACCGAGGGTGCCCGCCGCAGCGGCGGCCATCAGCGCCTCGTCGGCGCTCGGGCCGCCCGCGTCGTCGGCGAGCAAACGGTCCGCGTCGTACATCGACCGCACGATCTCCTCGTCGAACTGGGTGCCGAGCACGGCTGCGGTGCGCACGAGTCGGCGGGTGGCCGGGTCGAGTTGGTCGATGCGGCTGGAGATGATCTGCTCGATCGTCTCGGGGACCTCACCGCCGGACTCGACCAGCGCACGGCTGAGCTCGATCGCGAACATCGGGTTGCCGGCGGATCGCTCGACGACCAGGTCGAGGTCGCGGTCGGTGAGCGCCCGGCTGCTGGTCTCGCTCGCGAGCGATCGCACGGCGCCGGCGTCGAGCGGTTCGAGGTCGAGTCGGACGACGTGCGGCCCCTCGACGATGGCCCATCCACCCTCCGGCCGCCGCGTGATGATCGCCGCCCAGGGGCGAGACGCCGCGATCTCGATCAGGTGGTTGATCAGCTCACCCGACGCGTCGTCGATCCAGTGGGCGTCCTCGACCACGAGCAGCGTCGGCCCACGCAGGGTCGCGTCGAGGAAGCCGGCGACGACCCCGTGGATCCGTGCCCGGCGGTGTTCGGGATCGACGGCATCTGCTTGCGGCGTCGGCGCGACCCGAGCGCCGAACGGGACCGCGAGGAGCGGGAGCAGAGGTACCAGGTCGGGCGCCGTGGCGTCGACGATCTCGGTCAGGCGGCGACCGGCGAGTTCGGGGCTCGCCTCGATCGGGATGCCCGATCCGCCGCGCAGCAGCGGGCGGAACACGCTGTAGGGCGAACCGGCGCCGTAGGGGGTGCACGCGGCCTGGAAGATCTGGAGGCCCTCGGCGCTGTCCCACGCTGCGTCGAGCAGCCGCGACTTGCCGACGCCGGCCGGGCCGACCAGTTCGACCACCTCGCCGAGCTCGCCGATCGCGGAGGTGAGGATCTCGAGCTCGCGCCGGCGGCCGATCAGCGGCGTGGTGGTCGTGTCGCGCCGCACGGCGTCGGACACGGCCAGCACCTTGTGGGCGGTGATCAGTTCGGACTTGCCTTTCACGTGGAACGGCTCGAGTTCGTCGGACACGAAGATCGTCCGGGTGCCGCGCACGACCGAGGCGACCGCGACGACGTCACGGTCGTGGGCTCTGCCGAGCATCCGGGCGGCGGTGTTCACCGGGTCGCCCATCAACGTGTACGTGCGCCGATTGACGCTACCGAGGAACCCGGCGAACACGCGGCCGGTCTGGACGCCCTGGCGGAGCACGAACGGGGTGTCGATCGCCGCGATCCGCAGTGCCGCCTGGAGCATCGCGTCGCCGGTGTCGCCGGGATTGATCGGGGCGCCTGCGCACAGCACGAACTTGACGCCGTCGGGGGCGATGTCGGTGTGGAGCAACGTCACCCCGAACGCCGCGCACGCGGCGCCGACGTCGTCGACCAGGTCGTGCAGCGCGACGGCCGTGCCGTCGGTGCCGCGCTCCGCCAGCGACGCCCCGATGCCGCCGACCATCAGGAAACCGACCGTGACCAGCCGATGTTCGCCGCCCATCCCGGCGAACGCCGCGAGCTGCTCGCGCACGGCAGCAGGCACGTAGGGCGCCAGGTCACCCACGTCGGGTTCGCGGCCGACCGGCCCCGGCGGCGCGAACCCGGTCGAGCCGGCCACCACCCACCCGCCGGCGGCCTCGCGGACCCGCATCTCGGCGGGCAGCGCGGCCGCGATGGTCGTCGACACCAGCGTGTCCCCCTTCTCGGCCTCGCCTTCCAGGCGGATCACCTCGGTGGCCCGCGGCCCCGTCACGAGCAGCTCGCGGTAGCTCGACCCGACGAGGAACACGTCGAACGGACCGTCGGCCACCCCGACGGTCATCGTGAGGTGCGCCCGCTTCGCGGCGGCCGAGGTGTGCAGCGCCGTTTGCATGGCGAGCCCGCCGTCGACGGCGCGGCGCGCGTGGTCGTCGCCGCGGAACAGCACGAGCAGCGCGTCGCCGCCGAACTTGAGCACCTCGCCGTCGTACGAGTGGGCGGCGGTGATCAGGGCGGTGAAGCAGCGGTTCACCAGCACGGTGATCTCCTCGGCCCCGGCCTTGCCCTTGCCCGCCAACCGTTCGGACAGCGCCGTGAACCCGGAGATGTCGGCCGACAGCATCGAGCCATCGATCGACGTGTACGACGGCACGGCGCGCACGGCAAGTTCGGGGGCCAGGCGGGGCACGAACGTGACGAGCAGGTCGCCGTACGAGTCGCCCGGTCGGGAGAGATCCCCGGTCGTGTGACCGGTGACCGCGACGGGGGCGACCAGGGGGTCGGCCGCTGCTTCGTCCGTCGTGGTCATGTCGCCTCGCTGAGTGGTCGAGTCTGGCTGACTCGCCACCCGTTGTAGCAGGACGACGTCGTCCGCCGGGCACCACATCGGTGCACGGCGCCGCCCCGCCGTCGCATCGACGCCGGACGGGTCAGACCAGTTGCCCGTCGCGGAGGTGCACCGTTCGGGTGGTCCGGATCCGGTCGAGGAACTCACGATCGTGCGTGACCAGCAGGATCGTGCCGGCGAACGTGTCGATCGCCTGCTCCAGCTGTTCGATCGCCGGGAGATCGAGGTGGTTGGTGGGTTCGTCGAGCACCAGCAGGTTGGCGCCGTTCGCCATCAGCAGCGCCAACGAGGCGCGGGTCCGCTCTCCCGGTGAGAGCGAGGCCGTCGGCCGTTCGATGTGACCACCGACCAGCCCGAACTTGGCGAGCAGGGTGCGAGCATCGCCGACGTCCATGCCTGTCGCGTCGACGAACGAACGGACCAGGGTGGCCGCCCCGGTGAGCTGGGCCCGCACCTGCTCGATCTCACCCGGCACCACACCGCTGCCCAGGTCGGCCGCGCCGGAGTCGGGGTCGATCCGGCCGAGCACGAGATCGATCAGCGTCGACTTGCCGGCACCGTTGTGACCGACCAGCGCGATCCGATCGCCGTACGACACGAGGAGGTCGATCGGCCCGAGGCGGAAGTGACCTCGATCGACGATCGCACCCGACATGCGGGCGACCACGTCGCCGCTGCGCGATGCGGTGGGGATCTCGAGGCGGAGCTCCCACGGCTCGCGGGGTTTGTCGACCACCTCCAACCGTTCGGCCGCACGTTTCGTCTGCGCGGCCTTGCCCGCGAGCTGTTCGGTCTGGTCGAGCCGGAACGCCCGGATGTTCTTGTCGGGTTCGTCGTTGGCCGACCGCCGAACCTTCGCCTGCCCCTGCTGCGCCCACTCGCGCTGGCGCTGCGCCCGATCGCCGAGGTTGCGACGTTTGGCGTCGTAGTCCTCGAACGCCTCCCAGGCGTGGCGGCGGGCTCGCTCGCGTTCGTCGAGGTACGCCTGCCAGCCGCCCCCGAACAGCGAGAGCCGGTGGGTGAACTCGTCGATCTCGGCGACGCCCGTGATCACCCGGCCGAGGAATCGCCGGTCGTGGCTGACGAGCAGCACGGGCGCAGCGAGACCGAGCACCCAGCGCTCGAGTCGTTCGAGCCCGTCGAGGTCGAGGTCGTTGGTCGGCTCGTCGAGCAGGTACACGT
>CAXBAZ010000481.1:0-3852 GCA_963973395.1 uncultured Acidimicrobiaceae bacterium | reverse complement strand
CGCCGACCAGCTCGCCGACCTGCTCCCCGCCGCCCACGTCCGCTCCATCGACGGACGTCACACCCAGGAGTCGTGACATGCTGATCCGCCCACATGATCGTGCCGTGGACGACGACGAGTGGCGCCGCCTCGTCGTCGAGCACCCGTTCGGGACACTCATCGCACCCGGAACGAACCGCGACCTCCCCGTCGTCGTGCCGACCCACATCCATTTCGACGGCAGCTCGACGATCCGGCTGCACCTCGCGAAACCCAACCCGGTGTGGGCCGCGCTGAACGACAATCCGCGCTGCATGTTCGTCGTGATCGCCGCAGTCGCGTACGTGCCGACCTCGTGGGAAGCGCCGCCGGACACCCCACCGGAATGGGGCATTCCCACGTCGCACTACGCAACCGTGCAACTCGACTGCACCGCCACCGTGTCCGACGACCCGTCGGTGATCCGTAGCCACCTCGCCGACCAGCTCGCCACCATGCAACCCGACGAACCATACGGTGACCCTCGCGACCCGGCCGCTCCCTACGCGACCGAACTCCGCCAGATCCGCGGACTCGAACTCGCGATCGACGACGTCCGAGCCAAGTTCAAGTTCGACGGTGCCGAACCCGACGCCGTCCGCCGACAGGTCGCCGACGGCTACCGGCGGCGCGATTCACCCGCCGACCGCGCCGCGCTCGCTCACCTCATCCGACGACATCCGCCCGATCCATCGTCGTGACCTGCGGACCGAGACGTGCGCCGCTCCCGGTCCGACGAGTGTGACGATCCGACGGACACCATCGGTCGATGCGACCGAACCCGTGGTCCATCGCGTGTTCGGCACTGGCCGAACGGTGAGGCTTCGACCGGCCCGCACCATGCCGCAAACCCCGCCACCGACGACCCGGCACGACGACGACGCAGGGTCAGTCGGAGGCAGGTGGAGCCAGGCCGAGTGCCGCCATGACCTCGGCGACGATCTGCGAGCGGGGAGGCATCCCGGGGAACTCCTCGGGTTGCACAGGATCCGCACCGTCGCCGATGCGGTGGAACCGCTCCATCGCGATCTCGAGCCACTCCGGGTGCGGGAAGATCCAGTACCGGCCCTCACGGACCGCGTCGACGACGAGGTCGGCCACCGCCCCGGGCTGCATGCCCTCGTCGATCGCACGCTTGACGTAGTTGCGGCTGATCTCGGCGCCCGGGTCACGTTCGGGTACGGCGCCGAACTCCGACGGCCAGTTGCGCTCGGACTCGAGGATCCCCGTCTTCACCCAGCCGGGGCACAGGCAGCTGACGCCGACACCGAGCTGCGCTGCCTGCATCGTGTGATGGAGGCTCTCGGTCAGCGCGACGACACCGTGCTTCGTCGCGTCGTACGCCGGGCTCAGCCCCGCGTAGAGGCCGGCCATCGAGGCGGTGTTGACGATGTGCCCGCCGCCGCCGGCGATCAGGTGCGGCAGGAACGCGCGGACCCCGTGGACGACTCCCCAGAGGTTCACACCGAACGTCCACTCCCATCCCTCGATCGGTCCGAACCACGGATCACCGGCGCCGGCGACACCCGCGTTGTTGCACACGACGTGCACGCCACCGAAGCGGTCGATCGTCGCCTGTGCGAGCGCCTCGACCTGCTCCCGGTCGCTCACGTCGACGCTGATCGCCAGCGTGTCGACACCGTGCTCCCCCACCGCCGCGACCGCTGCGTCGAGAGCGTCCTGCTGCACGTCGGCGAGCACGACCGAACACCCCTGGGCGGCGAACGCGTGGCACATCGCCAGACCGATCCCGCTCCCCGCCCCGGTGACCACCACGACCTTGCCCGCACCGATGTCCATCCCGACACCCTTCGTCGTGACGGACGGTAGCCCACGGCGAACGGAGCGAACCGGGTTCGCTCCGTTCGCCGATTTCCGCACAATTGATCCGGCGGAAACATGGTCCTGCGAGAATGGGGCTCATGCGTGTTGATGCGAACTTCTACGGCTCGGTGCCGATGCCCGACGCCGGCAACGACGGCCCCCAGCCGGTCGACCGGCGGTACGGGAACGCCGACTTCCTCGCCTGCTACGACCACCTGACCCACTGGGCCAAGACGATGGACCGGCTCGGGTACGACACGATGTGGCTGACCGAGCACCACTTCCAGTACGAGGGCTACGAGGTCACGCCCAACCTGATCCTGTTCGGGCTGCACCTCGCGAAGGAGACCGAACGGCTCCGGCTCGGCCAGATGTTCAACGTCGTTCCGCAGTGGCACCCGCTCCGGCTCGCCGAGGACGCGGCGATGATGCAGATCCTGACCAACGACCGCATGCAGTTCGGCGTGGGCCGTGGCACGGTGCCGCGCGAGGCGCAGTCGCTCGGTGGTGTCGTGGCGTCCGGCGACAACGAGATGTCGGCCGAGCTCGACCGCGTCAACCGTGAACTGTTCGAAGAGTCGATGGAGATCATCAAGACCGCGTGGACGAACGAACGGTTCTCGTTCACCGGGAAACACTTCGTGCTGCCGCCACCAGGCATCCCCGACCGCGGCTCGACCGTGCAGGATCTCACCCTGATCCCCAAGCCGATCGCCCCGATCGACGTGTGGCAGGCCGTGACGTCGCCCCCGACGCTCGACTACGCGGCCCGGGCTCGGCATCACGCCGTGCTCCCGGCCCGAGGCCTGGCGAGCACCAAGAAGTGGTGGGACGACTTCGGTGACAAGGCCGCCGAGGGTGGATGGGACATCGGGCGCAGCGACGCCAGATGCCTCGCGATCAACATGCACGTCGGCCCGACGCGCGACGACGCGATCCGGACCGGGCGCAACGCCCACGACGAGTGGATCCGCTTCCTCGCGCCCTACGGTCGCTTCCGCGCGTACCGGCTTCCCGACGGCAGTCCGGTGCCGTTCGACTTCCGGCCGACGATCGAGGACTCGATCGAACAGGACATGATGTTGATCGGCTCACCGGAGGAGTGCGCCGATCTGCTCGGGCGCTACCGCGACGAGGTCGGCGTCGAGCACGTCGTGCTGTTCTTCGACATGCCCGGCCTCACGCAGGAGCAGATGGACGAGCAGTTGGAGATGACCGCCACCGAAGTGCTCCCCAAGATCGGCGTCACGCTCGGCTGATCCAGGCACACCCCGCCCCGCCCGGGCCTGATCCCTGCGCCGGGAGCCGGGAGCCGACCGTGCCCACCCTGAGCCGCCCGGGTCGCGAATCTGAGCCCACCAGCCGCACGAGCGCGACACGGCCAGCCGCTGCGCCCACCTCTCCGCACACCGTGTCGCCAATCTGAGCCCACCAGCCGCACAAGCGCGACACCGCCGGCCGCGGCACCCACCTCTCCGCACACCGTGTCGCGACCTCAGGCGCCCCGACCACAGAACCGCGACACACCAACCTTTCGACATCCGACTCACCCGCCCCCGAGCTGGCCGTGTCGCGATCCTGGACGCACGAGCCACACGATCGCGACACCACGCCCCGGGGACGTGGCGGGCGGGATCGGGGCGTTGGCCGGTCGGGTGGAGGGTCTGACAGAGTGGCGGGATGAGTCTCACCACGTACCGCATCGAACGCGACGGCGCCGAGCGACTGTTGATCCTGCTGCACGGCTGGAGTGCCGAGCAGCACCATCTGGCCGCCTACGTGCCACTCGTCGACCCGGATGAACGGTTCACGGCTGCGTGTCCGCGGGCACCCCACGACCTGCCGGAGGGCGACGGTGCCTCCTGGTACGACCGCACCGACACCGGTCCCGACCCGGCGTCGTTCCACGCCGCGGTCGACACGCTCGACACGTTCGTCGCCGACGAGATGGCACGGGCCGGCGTCGGTCCGGAGCAGACCGTGCTCGGCGGGTTCTCCCAGGGCGGATTC
>CAXBAZ010000480.1:0-3854 GCA_963973395.1 uncultured Acidimicrobiaceae bacterium | reverse complement strand
CGATGTGGCCGCCCAGGTCGCGATCCTGTGTGACGGTGTGCGTGCCGGTGCGCCACGCGCTGTGGCGGAGACCAAACGGTTGCTGCATCGCGTCCCGACGCTCGACGTCGACTCGGCATTCGACGAGATGCGCACGCTGAGCGACGAGCTCTTCCGCGGCGAGGACGCCGCGGAGGGCATGGCCGCGTTCCGAGAGAAGCGCTCGGCCGTCTGGCCATCCTGACCAGGGCGCCTGACCCGGGCCACCTCAGGCCGTCAGCCGACGAGGCGGTAGCCGATGCCGCGGGCGGTGACGATCAGCTGCGGCTCGTCGGGCTGATCCTCCACCTTCAGACGGAGGCGTCTGACGTGCGCGTCGACGAGCCGTGAGTCGCCGAGGTACTCGTACCCCCACACCCGTTCGAGGAGTTGATCGCGCGACAGCACGGCACCCGCGTGATCGGCGAACTCGCACAGCAACCGATACTCGGTCTTGGTCAAGCTCAATTCTTCTCCGCCCTTCAGCACGACGCCCTGTTCGCGGCGGAGCTCGATGTCGCCGAGCATCACCGACTGCGCGGCCGTCGACGAGTGCTCGGCGAGGTGCACGCGACGCATGAGGGCACGGATGCGGGCCGCCAGCTCCTTCGGGACGACCGGCTTGGTCACGTAGTCGTCGGCGCCGGCCTCGAGGCCGGCCACCATGTCGTGGGTGTCGGTCTGCGCCGTGATGATGATGATCGGCACGATGCTCTTGGCTCGCAGTGACCGGCACACGTCGAAGCCCGACATGTCGGGGAGTCGGAGATCGAGCAGCACCAGATCGACGTCGTGGGCGGCGAACTGGGCGAGTCCGTCGGTGCCGTTGGCCGCTTCGTGCACCGTGTAGCCCTCGTCCTCGAGAGCGAGGCGCAGCGCCAGTCGGATGCCGTCGTCGTCTTCGATGAAGAGCAGGGTGTTCACGGTCGTCACAGTGTGGCACGATTCTCGTCATCTGGGAAAACCACCGATATCCAGGGGCATCCGGGCAAATGTGAACGGTTTGTTACAGAAATCGCACACTGCGGGCGTCGTGCCGTCACAAACGACGACCAACATGATGACTGTTCACGCTGCCCCGGTGAGGTACCTTCCTCCCCCTGGTGCCTCACCGGCAGCGTGGGAACTCCCCCCGCCGTCCTGCTCGGGCCGCATGCCACACTGTCGACATGGCCCGCCGCCGCTCGCTGCGACTCAGTTCCCGGGTCACGCTCTTCTTCGGTGCCATGGTGCTCCTCGGCGGAATCGGTCTCACGGTCGCCACGTTCCTGTTCGCCCGCAACTCGCTGCTCGACCAACAGGTCAACAATGCGCGAGTGGCCGCCGTCACGAACGCCAGCCAGGTGAACGGATTGCTCGACCTGGCGCCGGACGACATACCCGACAACTTTCTCGACATCGACACCGACCCCAACGGCTTCGCGGTGCTGCTCGAGAGTGCGTCGTTCCCCAACCGCACCGGCCCGCTGTTCTCACGTTCGGGCTTCTCGCTCCTCGACCTCCCTCCCTCGCTGCTCGAGACGGTCGAGTCGGGCGCGGCCGGTCAGCAGCTCTTCGTCAACGACAGCGGTGATCCCTTCATCGCCGTCGGCGTCAACCTCCGGGCGTGGGACGTGGGCTACATCGAGGTGTTCCCGCTGCAGTCGACCGAGACGACACTGCAGGTGCTCGCCACCGCGTTGATCGTCGGTTCGCTGCTCGCTGCGATCGTCGCCACGTTCTTCGGCTGGTCGACGAGTCGTCGCCTCCTGCGTCCGATCTCGAACGTCGCCGATGCCGCCGGCGAGATCGCATCGGGCAAGCTCGACGCCAGGCTGGCACCCGAGGACGACCCCGACCTCAACCGCCTGGCCGGTTCGTTCAACGAGATGGCCGACGCCGTCGAGGAGCGGATCAACCGCGAGCAGCGGTTCGCCTCCGACGTCAGCCACGAGCTCCGATCCCCGATCACCGCGCTCACCGCGGCGATCGAGGTGCTCGACGCCCGCCGAGACGACTTGAGCGACCGCGGTCGGCAGGCGCTCGACGTGGTGGTCGGGCAGGTGAGGAGGTTCAACGACATGGTGATCGACCTGCTCGAACTGTCGCGGATCGACGCCGACGCGTCGGAGATCAACCGCGAGCCGGTCGACATCGTCGAGCTCTGCGACCGCGTCTCCCAACGCTACGGCTACGGCGACCTGCCGATCGAGGTCGACCGGCGGGCTCGCCGCCGCGCGATGATCGACCGGCTGCGGTTCGAGCGGATCCTCGGCAACCTGCTCGACAACGCGACCAACCACGGCGACGGTCCGACCCGGATCGCGATCGAACCGTCGGCCGTCAAGCGCAACGTCAACATCGTCGTCGAGGACGCCGGTCCGGGTGTCGCCGCCGGTGAGCGGACCCGGATCTTCGAACGGTTCGCACGCGGCAACCGGATCGGCACCGGCCTCGGGCTCGCGCTCGTCGCCGAACATGCCGTGGCGTTGGGCGGCGAGGCGTGGGTCGAAGATCGCCCCGGCGGCGGCGCCCGCTTCGTCGTTCGGCTTCCGACCGAGGACCCGTCATGATGGACACGTCATGATCCGCCGACTCCTCGTGCTGACCGCAGCACCGATCCTGCTCGTCGGGGCCTGTGCGCTGCCGACCGACGAACGGGCGACACCGTACGATCGCGACGACCTGCCACCGGCGATCGCCAACACCACCACCACCAGTACGACCACCACGACCACGACCGCTCCCCCGACGACGACGATCGTGCCCACCGGTTCGAGCCAGCCGACCGTCCCGGCACCGACCACGACGACGGCGACGTTCGCCTCCAACGCCGTCGACCTGTACTACACGATCGACTTCTCCGACGACATGGCCCGCGTGAAGCGACCGTTGCCCGACGACGTGACGATCGGCCAGGTCATCGACGAGCTCGAACGACCCGTGGCCGCCATCGCCGATTCCGGCTATCGGACATCGGTGCGGCGCGGCATGGTGACCGGCGACGTGGTCGTCGACCGGGGCGTCGCCACCGTCGCCCTCGACGGCGACATCGTCGACCAGATGTCCGAACCGAAACTGCGGCGGGCGATCGCCCAACTGGTCCTCACGCTGACGTCGTTCAGCACCGACGACAGCGGGGCCATCGGCCGGGTCCGGTTCGAGATCGACGGCGACGGGTTCGAGGTCTTCGTGCCGGCCTTCGGTGGCAGCAGCGAACCGGGCGAAGAGCTGGCGTTCGAGGATTTCGAGAGCCTCAGGGTGACCACCGACACCGACACCACCACCGACACCACGACCACCACGGATCCGGCGACGGTCACCGATCCGGAGACGACCGCGGCCTGACCGCGGCCGTCAGTACCCGTCAGTAGCCGAGGCGCTCGACCCGGTCGGGTTTGCGCTGCCAGTCCTTGTCGACCTTGACCCGCAGTTCGAGGTACACACCCTCGGGCATCTGGGCGCGAGCCCGCTTGCCGACCTCCTTGAGCACGCTGCCACCCTTGCCGATCACCATGCCCTTCTGGCTGTCGCGCTCGACCACGATGTCGACCCGGATCCGCGGCCACTCCCATTCGGTCACCCGCGTCGCGATCGAGTACGGCAGTTCGTCACGGGTCACGGCGAGGAGCTGCTCGCGCACGAGCTCGGCGATGAACTGCTCCTCGGGCATGTCGCTGACGTCGTCGTCCGGGAAGTACTTCGGGCCCTCGGGCAGTCGACCCGTCAGGTGCTCGACGAGCGGACCGACGCCCTCCCCCGACGTGGCCGAGACGGGGAAGTAGCCCTCGGCACCCAGATCGGCAGCTGCGCCCAGCATGGCCAGCACCTGCTTCTGGCTCGCGACGTCGATCTTG
>CAXBAZ010000479.1:0-3858 GCA_963973395.1 uncultured Acidimicrobiaceae bacterium | reverse complement strand
GTGGTGTCCGCACGAGCGGACACCAGCAGTCCCCGTCGCACGGGGACGGGCCGTCCGGCTCGTCCCCGCGCAACGGGGTGTACCACGGGTGAGGGAGTTGCCGACGTGACCGAACCTGCCGAGACCACCGCGGCCCGCGCCGTGACCGAAACTGCCGACACCACCGCGGCCCGCGCCGTACCCGAACCGATCGTCGAGATGCGCGACATCTCCATCGAGTTCCCTGGCGTGAAGGCCCTCGACGGTGTCGGGTTCCGCCTGCTGCCCGGTGAAGTCCATGCGCTCATGGGCGAGAACGGCGCCGGCAAGTCGACGCTCATCAAGGCCCTGACCGGGGTGTACGCGATCGACACCGGCGAGATCGTCATCGACGGCGAGCAACGTCACCTGACGGGCACCGCGGATGCTCAACGCGCCGGGATCGCCGTCGTGTACCAGGAGATCAACCTCTGCACGAATCTGTCGATCGGCGAGAACGTCATGCTCGGCCACGAGATCCGAGGTCGCTTCGGGATCGACTGGAAGGCCACACATCGCGCGGCCGTCGACGCGCTCGCCAGGCTCGGGCTCGGTCACCTCGATCCGCACCGTCCGCTCTCGACCATCTCACTCGCGATGCAGCAGCTCGTCGCGATCAGCCGCTCGATGGTCGGCGATTCGAAGGTGCTCATCCTCGACGAACCGACGTCGAGCCTCGACGCCAACGAGGTCGAGCAGCTGTTCGGCGTGATCCGGCGACTGCGCGAGAACGGTGTGGCCATCCTGTTCGTCTCGCACTTCCTCGACCAGGTGTACGCGATCAGCGATCGCATCACGGTGCTGCGCAACGGCTGCTACGAGGGCGAGTACCTGACACGCGACCTCGACCGGACCGACCTGATCTCGAAGATGATCGGCAAGGACCTCGACACGCTGCGCACGCTGGATGCCGGCCGCAAGAGTCGCATCACCGAGCGCACCGACGATCCGATCCTCGTGGCGGACGGAATCGGTCGTCACGGGGCGATCGATCCGACCGACGTCGAGTTGTACCGGGGCGAGGTGATCGGATTCGCCGGCCTCCTCGGCTCGGGGCGCACCGAACTCGCCCGGCTGCTCTACGGCGCCGACAAGGCCGATCGCGGCACCGTGTCGATCGACGGCGACCGGACCACGCTCGGGTCGCCGGCGAGCGGACTCGCCCACCGGATCGCCTACTCGAGCGAGAACCGCCGCGACGAAGGCGTCATCGGCGACCTGACCGTCCGCGAGAACATGGTGCTCGCCGTACAGTCGCGACGGGGGTGGATGCGTCCACTCTCCCGGCGGGAGCAGGACGAGATCGTCGACAAGTACATCGCAGCCCTCGGGGTCCGGCCGGCCAACCCCGACCTGCCGATCAAGAACCTGTCGGGCGGCAACCAGCAGAAGGTCCTCCTCGCTCGCTGGCTCGCCACCCAGCCCGAGATCCTCATCCTCGACGAGCCGACACGCGGCATCGACGTCGGCGCCAAGGCCGAGATCCAGGCGGCGGTCGCCGAACTCAGCGACGAGGGCGTGTCCGTCGTGTTCATCTCGTCCGAACTCGACGAGGTCGTCCGCCTCAGCGATCGAGTGCTCGTCCTCAAGGACCATCGCAAGATCGCGGAGATCGACGTCGACGCAGGCACGACCACTCAGACCGTCGTCGGCATCATCGCCGGGGAAGGTGCGGCATGAACACCGAGTCCGACACCGCATCGACCGGCATCGGACGCGACCGGTCGGTGGGTCTGACCGACATCGTGACGGCCGACGTCGATCAGCTGGTCGATCCGGTCGATCCGGTCGATCACGATTCGGTGGGCGGCGACCCGATCGGGTACGCCGACCCCACCGGGACCACGGCGCCCTGGTGGCGACGTTTGCTCCGCCAACAGGAGGTCTGGGGCGTCGTCGCGATCGTCGCGCTGCTGTGCGTGAACCTGATCAAGGATCCGGGTTACCTCAGCATCAGCTACAGCTCGAACACCGGCGCGTTCGTCGGCAACGTGATCGACATCCTGCGAGCGAGCGCACCGATCCTGATGATCGCGATCGGGATGTGTCTCGTGATCGCCACGAGCGGCATCGACTTGTCGGTCGGATCGATGATGGCGGTGTCCGGCGCCGTCGCGATGGAATTCATGAACGGCCGGCCCGACACGCTCGGTGCCGCGGTGGGAGCGATCGCGCTCGCGCTCGGGTTGTGTCTCGTCCTCGGCGCGTTCAGCGGTGTCCTGATCTCGGTGGTCGGGCTCCAACCGTTCATCACGACGCTCGTGATGATGCTGGCCGGTCGCGGGATCGCCAAGGTGATCACGTCGGGCCAGAACACGACCGCCGACAACGAGTCGTATCGCTGGCTGTCGAACGGCTACGTCTTCGGTCTGCCCGTCGTGTTCCTGATCGCCGTCGGGATCACGGTGCTCGTCATCGTGCTCGTTCGCAAGAGCGCGCTCGGCATGATGATCGAGTCGCTCGGCATCAACGCCGAAGCCAGTCGGCTCGCGGGGATCAACCGGCGAGCATTGCTGACCACCGTGTACACGGTCAGCGCGGTCCTCGCCGGGGTCGCCGGCATCCTGGCCACGGGCACCGTCATGACGGTCGACATCTCCCAGACCGGTTACCAGCTCGAACTCGACGCGATCCTGGCGGTCGTCGTCGGTGGCACGTCGCTCGCCGGCGGCAAGTTCTCGCTGACGGGCGCCGCGATCGGTGCCGTGCTGATCGCCACGCTCGACAAGACCGTGGTGTTCCTCGGGGTGCCGGCATCCGCCACACCCGCGTTCAAGGCGATCGTGATCATCGTCTTGTACGTCGCTCAGGCCGACAACACCCGGTCCGCGCTCGCCCGATTCCGGCGGACACCCGACCATCACACATCCGACACCCAGACGCCCGGCTCCGCGACGACCGGCGCCCACACCTCGCGGGCGGCGTCATGAGCGCGGTCGCTCCCGACGTCGTGTCGGCGGTCGTCACGGACGAGCTCGACGAGCGTCCCGGCTTCGTCAGCCGCCACCCCGACCTCGTGTCGACCGGCACCGCCCTCGTGATCTTCCTCGGCATGATCGCCTACGGGCAGATCGCCTACGGCCGGATCGTGCAGTACAGCACGATCTCGAACCTGCTGATCAACAATGCCCACCTCGTGATCATGGCCGTCGGGCTGACCTTCGTCATCCTCACGGGCGGCATCGACCTGTCGGTCGGATCGATCATCGCGTTCTCGAGCGTGGCGGGCGTGATGCTGGCGAATCAGGGCTGGAACCCGTGGGTCGTGGTGATGGTCATGGTGCTGATCGGCACGGCGACCGGACTCACCTCGGGGGTGTTGATCGAGTTCTTCGGGATGCAGCCGTTCATCGCGACCCTGGCGATGATGTTCCTCACGCGCGGACTCGCGTCGACGCTGAGCACCGTGCCCGAACGGCTCGACCCCGAGTCGCCGATCCGCGACGTCTCGCACCAGTACAAGATCATCGACGGCGAGAAGGTGAACGACCTGACGATCACCGTCGGCGTGATCATCGCCGTGCTCGTCGGGCTCTTCGGGCTCTTCGTGCTGCACCGCACCCGTTTCGGGCGCACCGTCTACGCGGTCGGCGGCTCGGAGCCGTCGGCCTACCTGATGGGCCTCCCGGTCCGGCCGACGAAGCTGCTCGTGTACGTGATCAGCGGCACCTTGGCCGGCGTCGCGACCGTGGTGTACACGTCGCGCCTCGGGAGTGCGCAGAACATCACCGGCATCGGTTGGGAACTCGACGCGATCGCTGCGGTCGTCATCGGCGGCACCCTCTTGACGGGCGGTTCGGGCTTCCTGCTCGGCTCGGTGATCGGCGCGCTCGTGCTCGG
>CAXBAZ010000478.1:0-3858 GCA_963973395.1 uncultured Acidimicrobiaceae bacterium | reverse complement strand
CTCATCGCGGCCCTGAACGTGTGATCAGTGCGGCGGACCGGCCGATCGGACGGCGGTTCGACGCACGGCGTTCCGGGTAGATGCTGTCCATGGATGCTGTCACGGTCATCGTCATCATCGCTGCATCGCTCGCAACCGTTGCGTGTGTGGCCTGGTTCCTGCTGTCCCGTCAGCACCCCGAGAATGCGGCGTCCCACGACGACACGGCCACGACGTCGACGTCGGACGAGCTGTACGAAGGAGTGGACCGCCCCGCCGGTCTGGATCCCGACGACTTCGGCGGTGATCACCGTACGCCCCGGTCCTCGTGATCGGCCGGCGGCACGGCACCGTCGGCGTCGGCCGTGCGGTGCTGTCGGTGGCTGATCTCGCCATGAATGCTCCCGTCGTGGAATCGATGCTCGTTCGGTTCGCCGGTGGTTCGACGCCCGCATCGCCGTCGCCTACCCATCCCGGTTCGTCGCCATGCCTCGGCCCGCGTCCCGGCGACGTTCGGGTTGGCGCCCCGGCCGCCACTGCCTACGCTGATCGTCACTTGCCCGGCCCCTGCAGGTTCCACCAGTCGCAAACGACAAGGAGCTGGGGTGGTCGGAGTACATGACGGTCGGCGCTCGCGTTCCCGATTCATCGGGGACGGCTCGGACGGACCGGACGCAGACGGCAGCAGCCACGACGCGCCGGGGGAACAACCGACCGCTGCAGGTCCGAGGTTGTACGTCGTCGCGGCGCGGCTGCCGGTCGACTTCCACCCGGTCGAGGGATGGCGGCGAGCGCCCGGCGGCCTGGTCAGTGCGCTCGAACCCACGCTGAACGAGACGACGGCATGGTTCGGGGAAACCCGACCTGGTCAACCCTGCCCGCCGGTGCGGATCGGCCGGTGCGGGCTGATCGAGCTTCCGGTCACGGCCAACGACCACGAACTGGCCCACGACGGCTTCTGCAACCGCACGCTGTGGCCGGCGCTGCACGGGATCGGCGGCAACGTCGAAGAGCAGGGCGCATGGTGGGATGCCTGGCGTCGGCGAACCGCGGTCGCCGCCGAGGTCGTCGCGCGCCACACGGCCCGCGACGCCGTCGTGTGGGTTCACGACTACCACTACTTCGGGTTGGCCACCCCGCTCCGTCGACTGCGGCCCGACCTTCGCATCGGTCTGTCGTGTCACACGCCGATCGTCGACGAGGTGCTGGCCGAGCTGACGAATTCGCGGGAGCTGGCCCGGGGCATCGTCGACTTCGAGCTGATCACCGTCCAGACCGAACGCGACCGGGACGGCCTGCTGCGGTGGCTCGATCGCCGCCGATCTCCGGCCGACGGCCGTCCGGCCGTGATCGCGAACCCGGTCGGTTTCGACGTCGAGCGCTGGATCCGACGGCGCACCGACGACGTCGTGCTCTCACTGGCCGAACGCCATCGCGCCCCCGCCGGGGTCCTGATCGTCGGGGTCGATCGAATCGACTACACCAAGGGGTTGCTGCACAAGCTGCACGCGATCGAGGTGCTCCTCGCGAGCGGCCGGGTCGCTCCTGACGATGTCCGATTCGTCCAGATCGCGGTGCCGAGCAGGACATCGATCCCGCTGTATGCGTATCTCGGCCGCCAGATGAAGGAGACGGCCGAACGGATCAACGCCGACTTCCCACGGTCGGACGGACGGCCGGTCGTGACGATGGTCGACGAGCAGCTCGCACCCAGGCAGGTCGCCGGGCTCATGCGCGCCGCCGACATCGCACTCGTCACCCCGGCCCGCGACGGCATGAACCTGGTGGCGCTCGAGTTCGCGGTGCTCAACGGCGATCGCCCGTGCGAGCTGATCCTCGGGCACGGTGCCGGCGCCGCCGAGTACATCGGCCGCTGGTGCCGTCTCGTCGACGGCACCGACGTCAACGGCATCGCCGACGCGATCGGCGACAGCATCGACACAGGGCGGGACGAAGCGACCGCAGACCGAGCGCGACAACGTGCCGATGCTGCTTCGGTGCTCACCGTCGAACGCTGGTCACGAACCTTTCTCGACACGGTGTCCCGGTCTCGTGACGTCGTGTCGGGCGTCCGTGCCGGGATGTGACGAGCTCGAGCTCACGGTGCGTCGACGAGAGCGGTGTGGAGATCGAGGAGCGCCTGGCGTCGCGCCTGATCGCACACCTCTTCCGCGGAACCCGTGAAACGATGCACCCGGCTGACGACCACGCCGTCGACGCTCGTGGCGATGTACACCGTCCCGGGTGGTGAACCGTCCTCGTCGGTGTCACCCGCGACGCCGGTGGTCGACACGGTGACGTCGGCCCCGAACAGTGCGGCCGCGCCGACCGCCATCTGCTCGGCGGCCCGAGTCGACAGCACCGACCGTGCGTCGACGCCCAGCAGCTCGCGCTTCGTCGTCTCCTGGTACGCGACCAGCCCCCCGCACAGGAACTCGCTGGCGTGCTCCACGCACGCGAGCACCTCGGCGACACGACCGGCGGTGCACGACTCGGCCGTGGCGACGGAGCGACCCTGGAGTCGGGCGACCACTCGTCGGGCGACATCCTCATCACGCACTGGGTCATGCTACGAGCGCCATCCGGCGCGGGCACGCCGTCGGCGGCAGCCGTGCCGGCGCGCGTCTGCCGATCGGTCGGCGTGGGTACTGACCCGTTTGTCCGCCGACTGCACCATTTCGAAGGAGCCCATCATGGCGAAGACCCACCAGGTCACCGATGACGTTGTCTACGACGTCGTCAGCATCCAGTACCACGCCCTGCAGGCGCTGAGTTCGTACGAGCGGTACCTCGACGATGCCCACAGCGCCGATCACGACGACGTGACCGAGTTCGTGCGGCAGTGCCGCGACCAGGATCAGGAGCGGGCCCGCCGCTGTCACGAGCTGCTCGGTGATCTCACCGTGGGCTCCACGTCGGCCGCCTGATCCGTCCCGGTCGCCGGACGCAGCGTCCAGGAGAGGAGCGGCGTGAGCGACGAAGCAGATGGCCAGACGAGCGACGAACCGACGGGTCCGCTGGAGGTCGACGTCGTCGGCGTGCAGATCGTGCCGAGCGAGGGGATCTCGATCGTGCTGCTGGCCGAACTCGAGACCGTCGACCGCGTGCTGCCGATCTTCATCGGTCCCGTGGAGGCGCAGGCCATCGCCCTCGCGATCGAAGGTGTGGCACCGCCACGCCCGTTCACACACGACCTCTTCGTCGCCACGCTCGAGGCCGCCGGAGCGCAGATCACCGACCTGTTGATCACCGCGCTCGATCGCGGCACGTTCCTCGCGGAGCTCGGCCTCGCCACCGCCGCCGGCGAACGTCGGATCGACGCGCGTCCGAGTGACGGCCTGGCGTTGGCGCTCCGGGTCGGCGCCCCGGTGCGGGTGAAGCCCCGTCTGTTCGCGGCCGCGTCGGTGCCGGTCGTCGGCGGTGCCGACGACAGCTTCACCGACGACGAGATCGACCGCATCGTCGACGAGTTCCGCGGTTTCATCGATGCGGCGGATCCGAGCGACTTCGCCGAACCCGACGACCCGCCGGATCCTCACGACCCGCCGGCCGGCCCCTGAACGTCCGATGCGTTGTCGACCCGGTGGATCGTGTGCGAGATGTGTGCGATGCGCCGTCGTCGGGTAAGTGGCCCACATGGAAGAGATGCACGCAGCAGACATCGACGAGACAGGCGGAAGCGGAACGGGCCGGCCGGATGGTCGACCGGACGAACGTCCGCTCGTCGTGGTCACGGGTGGGTCGGGCATGCTGGGCTCGGCACTGATCGACGAGCTGGCCGACGACCACCGCATCGTCAGTGTCGACCTCCAGGGCGACCCGAGATCGCCGGCCGACGTCGAGTTCATCTGCACCGACCTCACGGATGAATCGTCGGTG
>CAXBAZ010000477.1:0-3864 GCA_963973395.1 uncultured Acidimicrobiaceae bacterium | reverse complement strand
TGCTGTCCACCGTCCTCGACCTCACCGCCGTCGGTGCCGAGCAGCGTGCCGTACTCCTCCAGTGCAGCTCCACAGCCGGCGGAGTTGACCAGGATCGGGGCGTCGCCCGGCATCGAGCGCATCACGGAGACGGCGAGCTCCATCGCCTCGGCACGCAGACCGGCATGAACGTGCAGGGCGCCGCAGCAGGCCCCGTCGGCGCTCGGCAACGCGTACCGGACACCGAGTGCATCGAGCACCCGCGCGGTGGCTCGATGGGTGTCGCGCATCCAGGCGTCCATCACACACCCCGTGAAGAGCCACACGTCATCGCCCGTCGGGGTCACGGCTGCGCCCCGGCGGAGCGGCACCCGGCCCGGGTCGAGCCGTCGCGGCACGAGCCGGAGGCGCTGACCCAGCGCCAGCGCCGAGGAGGCCGCGAGCAACAGCCGATGGTGACCGAGCAGCGAGAAGCCGACCCTCTGCCACCACGGCGTGATGCGTCCGTCGTCGGCGAGCATCTCGCGCGTGCCCTCGATCAGGTGGCCGTACGGCACGCCGCTCGGACACGCAGGTTCACAACCGCGGCACTGCACACACGTGGCCATGAACGACACGAAGTCGTCGTCGACCGGCGCACCGTGGAGCTGCACGGCGCGCATCGCATCGATCCGACCGCGCGGCGACAGTGCCTCCTCCCCCGTCACCCGGAACGTCGGACAATGCGGCAGGCACAGCCCGCAGGCCACACACGTGTTGAGTTCCTCGGGATCGAGATTGAGCGTCATCGCAGGCTCCATCGTAGGGTGCCTCGGCATGCCGGAAGGTCACACGGTGCATCGAATCGCTCGCGATCACAGCCGGTTGATCGCCGGTCGGCCGCTCCACGTGAGCAGCCCGCAGGGTCGATTCGAGGTCGACGCAGCCAGGGTCGACGGCGCGGTCCTGGATCGGATCGAAGCGTACGGGAAACACCTGTTCTACTGGTGGTCGACCGGCGAGATCGGCCACGTCCATCTTGGGTTGTTCGGGAAGTTCCGGGTCACGCGCGGCGACGCACCGGAGCCGACCGGGGCGCTCCGGATGCGTCTCACGACGGCCGACGCCGGTGATCCCGTCACCATCGACCTCCGCGGGCCGACCGCCTGCACGGTGGCGCCCCCCGACGAGCGGGCGGCGATCGTCGCCCGACTCGGGCCGGACCCGCTCCGCCGCGATGCCGACCCGCAGCGAATGGTCGACCGGATGACGCGCAGCTCGAAGGCGATGGGCGTGCTCCTGCTCGATCAGGCGGTGATCGCCGGCCTCGGCAACATCTACCGGGCCGAGATCCTGTTCGTGCACGGCATCCATCCCGAACGCCCCGGCACGCGGTGCACCGCCACCGAGGCGGCCGAGATCTGGTCCACGTCGGTGGAGATGCTGCGGGCGGGGGTGAAGGCGAACCGGATCGTGACGGTCGACCGGGACGAGATCGGCTGGCCACGTGGGCGTCGGATCCCACGGGACGAAGCCACGTACGTCTATCAGCGGGACCGGTGCGTCCGCTGCGGCGACGAGATCCGGACGCTCGACGTCGCCAACCGCACGTGCTACTACTGCCCGACCGATCAGCCCCGCTAGCACGGCCGGGACGAGCACTACTGGGCGAGCCACTGGGGAGCGGCCGGGTCGCCTCTCCAGAACCGCAACCGCCGCTCGGCTTCCGTCAGCGCCTCGTCGTCGGTGATGCCGGCCCGCACGCGCATGAGCGTCGCGGCGACGTTGCGGAGCGAGGCGATCGTCGTCGTCAGGTCGTCGTCGGCGAGCGACCGTCCGTACCCGAGGGCGAACGCCGGGTAGACGTCGGCGCCGCCGCCCCAGCGGGTGGCGACGGTCGTCAACATCGCGTGGTCCCACGCCGGGGCGGCGTGGCACAGGAGGTCGAAGTCGATCAGCACCGGACCGTCGGCGGTCATCAGCACGTTGCCGGGATGGACGTCACCGTGACAGACGACGGCGTCGTGTCCGACGCCGGTGCGCCAGCTCCGCCCGGCCTGGATCGTGCGGTTCAGACCGTCGAGCGCCTCGGGATCGATCCGGTCGGCGACCGCGTCGAGCATCGCGTCGAAGTCCCACCACGGGAACGTGGTCGGCGACGGCAGCGGGTAGTTCGTCGGGATCCCGGCCGAGTCGATCATGTGGATCCGGCGCACGGCGGCACCGACCGCCGCCCAGTCGATCGCCGCCCCGGTCTCGTGGATCCGTTCCCATCCGGTCACGGCGAATCCCTCGATGTCCATCGTGTGCCCGGCCACGGGTGTGGCGACGGGGATGTCGTGCGCCTCGAGGAGACCGGCGAGGTCGTGCGATGCGGCTGCGGGCGCCGTGGCCCGACCCACCCGAACGATCTCGGCGCCGCTCACGAAGATCGCGTTCATGCCGCGTCGGAGGAGCGTCGGCTCGGCGAGGCCCCAGGCGGTCGCCGCAGACTGCGCGACGTGCCGCGCCGACTCGAGGTCGACGACACGCTGGTCGACGTACGGCCGCGCATCGCTCACGCAGATCGCACCAGCTCGACGCCGGGGTTCAGCCTGCCGGTCGGATCGAACTCGTGCTTCAGCCGACGATGGAGCTTGAGCACCGCAGGTTCGCACGGGCGCAGCGGGGCCGGTGCTTCATGGTGCACGATCCCGACGCCGATCTCGGCGACGAACCCGCCCGATCCGACCAGAGCCGGAAGGTGGGACGGCCGCATCGACCATCGTCCACCCGATGGCAGCTCCCTGGGCGGTTCCCCCGCCTCCAGGTGGTACCGGTCCGCCTGCGCGATCACATCGCGCTCGTGGCCTTCGAGCAGGACCCACGTCAGATCGCCGTTCCAGAGCACCGACGTGGGTCGGTAGAGCTTCGGGAACAGCTCGAACGGGTCGGCCGTGGTGGTGAACCACTGCTCGAAACCGGCACGGGGCCGGGTCCGCAGGATCACCTCGCCGATGAACCCGAGCGTGCCCCGGGAGCCGACCAGGAGCCGGCACAGATCGAACCCGCTCACGTTCTTGACGGTCGGGCCGCCGGCTTTGACGATCTGTCCCCTCGCGTTCACGAAGCCGGCTTGGAGGAGCGAGTCGCGAACCGGCCCGTAGCCGAGTCGGCGGATGCCGCTCTGCCCGACCGCGAGCGCTCCGCCGACCGTTCCGACGGGAGGGATCGCGACGGATTGGCCGTGCACGGCGAGCGTTGCGTCGAGCTCGTCCAGCGGCGTACCGGCACCACACCGGACCGTCATCTCGTCGGGCTGCACCCACTCGACGCCCGAGGGGGCCATCACCGTGTGGACACCGTCGACGGGCCCGCCGCGCGAGCCGGTGCCGGCGATCGAGACCGGTCGCGTGTCGCCGATGTCCTCGGCGAAGTCGGTCAGATCCATGCGCCCTCCGGCGCACTGTGGATGTCGCCGCACGAGGCCGGATCGGGCAGGACCTTGCCCGGGTTCGCACGGCCGTGCGGGTCGAAGGCGCGGCGGAGGGCCTGCTGCGCTTCGAGGTCGACGTCGGAGAACATCAACGACATGTAGTCCCGCTTCTCGAGTCCGATGCCGTGTTCACCGCTCAGCACGCCCCCGGCGTCGACCGACGCCCGCACGATCTCCTCACCGGCGAGGTGGACACGCTCGGTGGTGCCGGGCACCCGGGCGTCGAACACGAGCAGCGGATGCAGGTTGCCGTCACCGGCATGGAACACGTTGAGCACCTCGAGCTCGTGCCGTGCCGCGATCTCGTAGATCTTCGTCAGCACCTCCGGCAGCTTCGAGCGCGGCACCACCGTGTCGTGCAGGTAGTAGTTCGGCTGGATCCGGGCGATCGCGCCGAATGCCGACTTGCGCCCCTTCCAGAGCAGCGCCCG
>CAXBAZ010000476.1:0-3867 GCA_963973395.1 uncultured Acidimicrobiaceae bacterium | reverse complement strand
CCAGCAGGATCGTGATGAACATCCCCATCTCTGCCAGCGCGATCCCGCCTTCACGAACGAACACCACCGCCCACGGGTACATGAAGACCATCTCCATGTCAAAGGCCAGAAACAGCAATGCCATTACGTAATAACGAGCGTGGAACCGGCTCCACGCATGCACCTCCGGGGAGTGGCCACCGAGGAACGGCACCCGTTCCGGCGCCGTCTCACCGACGCCCGCGATGGCATCGCTCGCCGACCGGAGCGCCACCATCGCGATGGCCGCACAGACAAAGACCGCCAGAGCTGCGGCGAGCGGACCGAGCATCGGCGTCGAACCCTAGGCCTTGACGTAGTCGTCGGGATCCTCGCGGAACTCGTCGGCGCAGTCCTGGCTGCAGAAGTAGTACGTCGAGCCGTCGTGATCCACGGTGGCCACGGCGTCGGCTTCCGCGATCATCATCCCGCAGACAGGATCCTTGACATCGGACATGGCGCTCTCCTTCGCGTTTGGGTTTCGCAGCTGCGAAGCTACTACACCGCGTCGGCCTTCAGCTGACCGCCGATGCATCTCTCTCCCAGCCATCCTCGAGTCGCGACGCATCCACCTCGACGCATCCACCGGACCCGCGACCTGTCCGTAGCCACCCCCGCTGCGATCCGTAGTCGGGGCGGATGCCGAAGCGTCCGGCGGTGGCCACAATGGAGCGTGTGCTCCATCGAAGCGAGATGCCCACCGACGCCGACGAGCCGAACGAGGACTGCCCGGTTTGTGACCGGTCGCCGACCGTACTGGTGGGCATTCGGCACCCGGTGATGCGCCGCTGGACGATCGAATTGCTCGACGCCGAGCACGGCTGCTGGACGGTGGCCCAACCGCGTGCCGGTGAGTTGCTCGTCGATGCCATCGAGCGCAACCATCCGGAGCTGGTGGTCGTGGACTCCGCCGACTTCCCGGCGTGCTGCCAGGCGAGGCTCGATGCCCTGCCCCCCGACCGGGTGGTTGTGATCGGTCCCGAACCCGACCGGGCCTTCCGGGACCAGGCGTTCGCACGCGGAGCCGGCGGGTGGGTGTGCAGGGACCACATCGGCGAGGAGCTCAGCGCGGTCATGCGCGCCGCGCTCGGCTGCCAACATCAGCCGTGCCCACCCACCGTTCCGGGAACGACCTCCGACTTGGCTGTCGAACAAGAAGGGATCATGCGATGAGCATTGCCGGTAGCCAACGGGCACTGCCCTACAACGCCTCGACACACCGCCGTCATGGTCGGTCGCCAATGGCAGACAGGCTCCCCGTCCGGCCCCTACCTCCCGGGGGCCGGACGTCGAACCCTCCACGCAGATCCGGCAAGCGAACCATTCGAGCCTCGACCGGCCTCCTGATCGCCGCGGGCCTCGATCCGCTGGTCACTGGGGCGATTGGTAATTGCCCCCTCTACCAACGGCTCGTCTACGTGCCGCGGTCGCTCGGAGGTCGCTCATGGCCGGTGGCATTCCTCGTTGCCGTGACTCTCCGGCGACATCGACGCACTGCGGCTGACCACGTAGCCGAAATCCGCACCGTCCACGGATGCACGCGAGGTCGACGTCAGTCCATGATGAACCCAAGCCAGGAGCTGGCTCCAGGGCAGCTCACACACATCGAGAGAGGTTTTGGATTGCGATGACCAGCGACCGCCGAGACACCCCGTTCGCCCAATTCACCGGCGCACACCTGACGAGCGAGATTCAGCAGGTGGTGTTCCGCGTGCTCGCCGGTCCACAGGACCGCGTGTGGACCGCGACCGACGTTGCCCGCGACGCACACGTCAGCGACCACGAGGCGGATCTGGTGCTCCGGAGGTTCAAAGCGGCGGGCATCCTCGAGCGGGTCGACGACCCCGGCTCTCCCCGGCGCTACCGCTGGCGACCCCAGATGGCCTACCTGCATGACGGCAGCGAGCCGCCGCCCGGGCGCCACGACCCCGTGTGCGGCATGCCGGTGCCAACGGACAGCCCCCACCTCGCCGAGTACGACGGCCGGGAGATCGGCTTCTGCTCGCTGTCGTGCCTCGTGCTCTGGCGTAGACAGCATCGGGGTCGGCAACGCCCAAACCCTGTGATCGTCCGTCGGCCTCGGAACCGTCAGTGACGGCCGGCAGCGTCGTGCGGGGCGAGGAAACCTGTTGCTGCCACAGGCCGCCGACACTGCCCGGCCCGGCCGTTGATGCAGAACTACGTGGCGCGACGGAGAAACGGTAGAAGCACGGAGGCGAGTCGGAACGACGGATCGATCTGGGCACCGACTCCCTCGCACATCGCGATCGTCTTGACGACCAGTGCGAGGTCGATCGGGAGCACGAGACGGTGATGGCGTACGACGCTGAGCATGCCGCTGAGCAGTGTCCCGAATGCCACGTCACCCAGGGGCCGTGCGAGCTGATCGGCCGCGAGTGCCAGGAGGTCGACTCGGAGACTGTTACGGTCGATGGCTGCCGTGGCGACGCCGAGCGCAAGGATGTTGTCGAGCAGGACGTCACCGTTGTTCGACGCGAACCCTGCGAGGAGGGCGGCGAGGCGATCACGTGTCACCGCATCGACGGAGCCGACCATGCCGAAGTCGATCAGCCCGATCGTGCCGTCGGGTTCGATGAAGAAGTTGCCGGGGTGCGGGTCGGCGTGGAAGAAGCCGTGCTCGAACACCATCCGCAGTGTGGCGAGTGCCGCGGCGCGCGCCAGAGCTGGTCGGTCGAGTCCGCTGGCATCCAGCGCAGCGGGTTCGCTGACCTTGACCCCGCGCAGCCGCTCCAGGGTGATGACCTGTGGTGTGGTCGCTTTCCAGTACACGCGCGGGATGTGGATCGAAGGATCGTCGGCGAAGTTTGCGGCGAAGCGCTCCGCATTTCGTCCCTCGCTGAGGTAGTCCAGTTCTTGTCGGAGCGTGCCGCCGAACTCGGCCGCGAGTCCAGCGACGTCATAGTGCTGGGCTGTCGCGGACCGTCTCGCTGCACGCACCGCAAGCCTGTTCAGCAGCTCGAGGTCCTCGTCGACCCGGGCGACAACGCCCGGACGTCGGATCTTGACGACCACGTCGGACCCGTCGACGAGTGTCGCTGCGTGGGCCTGGCCGATCGATGCCGATGCCAGAGGTGTCAAGTCGAAGTTGGCGAACACCGATTCAACCCGGCAACCGAAAGCTGTCGAGATCGTGTCGAGGATGTCTGCGGCCGGAACCGGTGGGGCACCGTCCTGCAGACGGGCGAGTTCGGCCTGATAATCCGATGGGAGCAGATCGCCACGGGTGGATGCGATCTGCCCGAGCTTGATGAACGTGGTCCCGAGATCCTCGAGAGCGAGGCGGAGGTGTTCTGGGCGCGTGTACGGAGTGTCGCGACGCTCATGGCCCAGCCAGCCGCGCTGAAAGGGGATCAGCCGTCCCACACCCGTCGGGCCGACCAGATACCCGAGCCCATGACGGCCGGCAACAGCGCCGATGTGCCGCAGCCGACGTCGAGACGACGAACGAGTCACCACATGACTCCGGAACCGCGGACCCCGACCCAGACATACCCGTGCGATGTCCGCGACTCGGTCATGGTGCCGGCCCGATCCGTGTCCGATAGGAACCATTGGGCTCGCTCAGTTGGACCTCCTCGGACTGCTGGCCGCGTGCGAGACCGCGCCTCCGGCTCGGCAGCCCGGTGACGCCATAGCAGTTCGTTGGCGACTTGCACTTTTTCAGATGCCATGGTCCGTCCTTTCGGGCACGCTCCCGTCGGCATCGGCTCTCTCAGCAGGTCGGTCCTGGGCCCCATGATCATGGCCGGCGTGCCCGCCGTGCTGCTGGTCGTCGCGTTGATGGCCGCCGTGCATGCCGCAGCCGTGACCGCCGCGGTGCATGGCCAC
>CAXBAZ010000475.1:0-3872 GCA_963973395.1 uncultured Acidimicrobiaceae bacterium | reverse complement strand
TGATCACCCAGCAGCCGCTCGGCGGCAAGGCCCAGTTCGGTGGCCAGCGCTTCGGTGAGATGGAGGTGTGGGCCCTCGAGGCCTACGGCGCGGCGTACTGCCTGCAGGAGTTGCTGACGATCAAGTCCGACGACGTGCTCGGTCGCGTCAAGGTCTACGAGGCGATCGTCAAGGGTGACAACATCCCCGAGCCCGGTGTGCCCGAGAGCTTCAAGGTGCTCATGAAGGAGATGCAGGCGCTCTGCATCAGCGTCGAGGTGCTCGGCGACGACGGCCGCGAGATCGAGATGCGCGACCTCGACGACGAGGTCTTCCGCGCCGCCGAGGAGCTCGGCATCGACATCTCCCGCCCCGAGCGCGGCACCGACGAAGACGACGAACGCCGCGCCCGCGAGCGCGCCGCCCGCTGACCAGGCCTGACGAGAGAGACAAGGAACCCAAACAATGCTCGACGTCAACATGTTCGACCAGCTCAAGATCGGGCTGGCGACCGCTGAACACATCCGTCTGTGGTCCCACGGCGAGGTGAAGAAGCCGGAGACCATCAACTACCGCACGCTGCGTCCCGAGAAGGACGGCCTCTTCTGCGAGAAGATCTTCGGACCGACCCGCGACTGGGAGTGCTACTGCGGCAAGTACAAGCGCGTCCGCTTCAAGGGCATCATCTGTGAGCGCTGCGGCGTCGAGGTGACCCGCTCGAAGGTCCGCCGCGACCGCATGGGGCACATCGAGCTGTCGGCCCCCGTGGTCCACATCTGGTACCTGCGCGGCACCCGTTCGTGGTTGGCCTACCTGCTCGCCGGCATCGAGCCGAAGGAAGAGCTCAAGGCCAAGCAGCTCGAGAAGGTCATCTACTTCGCCGCCAACCTGGTGTCGTGGGTCGACGAGGACAAGCGTCACGACGACCTCGACAGCCTCGAGGCCGAGTACCTCGAAGAGCGTGACGAGATCCGCAAGGAACTCGAGCTCGCGGTCGACCGGCGCTTCAAGGAACTCGAGGCGGAGGCCGAAGCGGCCGAAGCCGAGGGCACCGACACCAAGAAGATGAAGCGCGATGCCGACAAGGAGATCGAGGCGCTGCGCGAGCGGTACGAACTCGAGCTCGACCTGGTCGAGCGGGCGTGGGACGAGTTCAAGGGCCTCCACAGCCGCAAGATCATCGAAGACGAGATGCTGTGGCGCGAGCTGCGCGACAAGTACGGCGACTACTTCGAGGGTGGCACCGGCGCCGACGCGATCAAGCAGCTCATCAACCGGATCGACTTCGACGTCGAAGAGGTCAACCTGCGGGCCGCGATCGACCCGCAGGAGGGTCAGAAGCCGCTCAGCGCCCAGCGCAAGCAGAAGGCGATCAAGCGCCTCAAGATCGTGGCGTCGTTCAACCGGCGCAACGAGCACGGGCGTCGGATCAACGACCCCATGGCGATGATCCTCGACGTCGTGCCGGTGATCCCGCCCGAGCTGCGCCCGATGGTGCAGCTCGACGGTGGCCGCTTCGCCACGTCCGACCTCAACGACCTGTACCGCCGGGTCATCAACCGCAACAACCGTCTCAAGCGCCTGCTCGACCTCGGTGCACCCGAGATCATCGTCAACAACGAAAAGCGCATGTTGCAAGAGGCCGTCGACGCGTTGTTCGACAACGGCCGCCGCGGGCGCCCGGTCACCGGACCGGGCAACCGTCCGCTCAAGTCGCTGTCCGACATGTTGAAGGGCAAGCAGGGCCGGTTCCGTCAGAACCTGCTCGGCAAGCGCGTCGACTACTCGGGTCGTTCGGTCATCGTGGCCGGCCCCACGCTGAAGCTGCACCAGTGCGGTCTGCCGAAGCTGATGGCGCTCGAGCTGTTCAAGCCGTTCGTGATGAAGCGCCTGGTCGATCTCGAGTTGGCGCAGAACATCAAGACCGCCAAGCGGATGGTCGAGCGTCGCCGCCCACAGGTGTGGGACGTGCTCGACGACGTCATCAAGGAGCACCCGGTGCTCCTGAACCGGGCACCGACGCTGCACCGTCTGGGCATCCAGGCGTTCGAGCCGGTGCTGGTCGAGGGCAAGGCGCTCCAGATCCACCCGCTGGTCTGCACCGCGTTCAACGCCGACTTCGACGGTGACCAGATGGCCATCCACGTGCCGCTGTCGGCCGAGGCGCAGGCCGAGGCCCGCGTGCTCATGCTGTCGGCGAACAACATGGTGATCGGCGGGTTCTACCTGACCGAGCACGTCGAGGGAGCCAGCGGTGAGGGCCGTGTGTTCCGCCACCTCTGGGAGGCGATCAAGGCATACGAGGAGAAGGCGCTCGAGCTGCACGCGACGATCCAGATGCGTCCCGGCAACGGCGTCGAGCCGTACGAGACCACGCTGGGACGTGCGCTCTTCCAGGAGGCCCTGCCCGACGGCTACGCCGAGCAGTTCGGCTACATCCAGGGCACGATCAAGAAGCGTGAGATGGGTGTGATCGTCGAGCGCCTGTCCGACAACTACAACGCGGTCGAGGTCGCCAACGCGCTCGACAACATCAAGAACCTCTGCTACCGCTATGCGTCGCAGTCGGGACTGACCGTGTCGATCGACGACGTGAAGACGCCGGCGGCCAAGCGTCAGATGATGGACGAGTACGAGAAGCAGGCCGACAAGGTCGAGACCCAGTTCCGTCGCGGCATCATCACCGACGGCGAGCGCCGCCAGCAGGAGGTCCGGATCTGGACCGACGCCACCGCCGAGGTCCAGGCCGCGATGGAGGCCGAGTTCAAGGCCCAGCGCTTCAACCCGATCGACATGATGGTCGGCTCGGGAGCCCGCGGCAACATGACGCAGATGCGTCAGATCGCCGGCATGCGTGGCCTGGTCGCCAACCCGCGCGGTGACATGATCCCCCGCCCGATCAAGTCGAACTTCCGTGAGGGCCTCGAGACCCTCGAGTACTTCATCGCCACGCCCGGCGCCCGCAAGGGACTGGTCGACACGGCGCTGCGTACCGCGGACTCCGGTTACCTGACCCGACGTCTCGTCGACGTCGCCCAGGAGCTGATCGTCCGCGAGGACGATTGCGGCACCACGCTCGGCATCTGGATCAACAACGTGCATCCCGACACCCCGAACCATCGGTCGTACCTCGACACGAAGTTGTTCGGGCGTGCGCTCCTCAACGACGTCACGCTGTCCGACGGCACGACGATCGCCCGCAACACGATCGTCGGTGACGACGAGCTCGAGACGCTCCGCGACGACGAAGGCGTCGAGCGGGTGCGGGTGCGCTCGGTGCTGACGTGCGACGCCGAGCTCGGCGTCTGTGCGTTGTGCTACGGCCGTTCGCTCGCGACCGGCAAGTCGATCGAGCTCGGCGAGGCCGTCGGTGTCATCGCCGCCCAGTCGATCGGCGAGCCCGGCACACAGCTGACCATGCGCACGTTCCACACCGGTGGTGTGGCCGGCAAGGACATCGCCGGCGGTCTGCCACGCGTCGTCGAGCTGTTCGAGGCCCGCACCCCCAAGGGCGCCGCCCGCCTCGCCAAGGCCACCGGCGTGCTGCGACTCGGCGAGGACGAGGGCAAGGGCATCCCGGTCACCGTCATCGACGACTCCGGCGAAGAGCACGAGACGTTGCTCCCGCTCGGTGCGCGTCCGATCGTGGTCGACGGCCAGGAGATCAAGGCCGGTGACCTGATCACCGACGGTCCGTCCGACCCCAAGGAACTGATGGAGATCAAGGGCATCCGCGAGACGCAGGTGTACCTGGTCGAAGAGGTCCAGAAGGTCTACCGCGACCAGGGTGTGTCGATCCACGACAAGCACATCGAGTTGATCGTGCGTCAGATGACGCGCCGGATCGGCGTCCAGGAGCCCGGTGGCACCGAGTTCCTGCCCGGCGAGCGGGT
>CAXBAZ010000474.1:0-3882 GCA_963973395.1 uncultured Acidimicrobiaceae bacterium | reverse complement strand
ATTCCCGCCATTCCCGCCGTTCGACGACGATGATGATGACGACGACGAGGACGGCTGACGTCCACGGTCGGGCAACCCGCACCTCGAGCATCGAACGCGGCGCGCACCGGACGACGTGTGGCGGTGACCGGTCGCTCGGCACCTCGGCATCGTGCTGGATCCTCACCTGACGCTCCACCCCGAGCCAAGGGGGCTATTCTCGCCGTGTGCGCGACCGGAGACCGGGAATGTCGGTCGTCTCCGCCGTCGTAGCGCTCGCGGCCGCGATCATCGGAGCGGTGATCGTGCGATGGGCGATCGAGCCGTCGCAGCCCGTTGTCGTCGGACACGCCCGCCAGCACCGGGTGTACGAAGCCGAGACCGCCTGGCTGCTGGTGCTGCTCGCGATCAGTGCGATGGTCGGGTTGCGCCGGCCGCAGATCCGCCCTGCCGCCACCGTGTTGTGCGGCGGATTCTCCCTCGCGTTGGCAGGCACCGGTGCCGTGGCAGTGCGTCGGTGGAACACCTCGAAGGGGTTCGGGTCAGTCGCTGGCAATCTGAGTGAGTTGCGGTTGCTCGCGGCCCTGCTGGCGGTCGCAGGAGCTGTGGCTGCCGCCGTCTGCCTGATCGCGGTACTCCGACAGCCGCGTCCGAGATGGGACGCGGAGGCCGTCGTTCAAGTTGCCACCGGCCTGCTCGTCGTCGTCTCCGTGCCGCTGGCGATGGGCTGGGAATACCAGGCCAACCGCACGACGCAGTTCGGTGCGCACGCGCTGATGTACGGCATCCCGTGGGGCGTCACGATCGCGGTGGGCGCGGGTGCGACGCCGACGGTACGTCGCGTCGCGTTGGCGGTCCCTCTGCTCGCAGGGCCGCTTCTGCTGTTCGACCCTCCGATGATCCCGGGGCGCGACGTGCGAGTCGGCTACCTCGCTGCTGCCGCGCTCGTGGTCGGGTGCCGTGTCGCCCAGGCGTTGGTCCGAGACCAGCGTGCGGGGATCGAGCAGCACGCCCGACTGTCCTGAGTCGGTCCGGTCCGGTCGCCACCGTCGGCGCTGACGACAGACCCGGACACGACACAGGGTGCGTGGCGGGTCCACCGGCCGCGACAGTTCGGTCGGCAGCGTGTCCCGCTCACCTCGGCACGTGCGGCCGTGGCGGCTGTTCGTCGCCGGGGCGGTGCTGGTCGGCGCAATCGTGAAAGCGAGGTTCGCGATGGATCACAGCCAGCTGCGGATAGCGGCCCGTCCCTGCCACCCGTCCAGGCCGTGGGGTGTCCCGCCGCTCCGCTACCGATGGTCCGCGCCGTCCGAGACGAACTGTCCGGCCGCGTATCAGTTGAGGCTCGCTACATCGGAGCAGGCCGGTGAGGTCGGGCGGCTGGTCGCGTCGGTGTACAACGCCGAAACCGGAGAGCGGGTGTCGTCGGCTGACAAGTGGGCCGAGGTTGACGGAGAGCTCTACGCAGTCTCGTCGTCCGCGGTCGACCTCTCGGCGTTGCCGCCGCTCGACCGTTCCGAGTTCGATCCGTTCTTCGATCCAACGCGCAACGACCTTGAACGTTGCGCCATCGACGCCATGACGGGCCAAGTGTTCCTGATCCGCGAAAGGGCAGAGGCGGGGCCGTCACCACTCGCGAAGGACGTCGGTGCGGTCGTCCGCGAACGCTGCAGCCTCGGGCGTCACTTTGTAGCCCAGGTCGACCAACTCGGCGATCGCCGCGCTCGGTACGTCGCGCACGAGCGCCCGAATCTGTCGCCGACGCCAAGTCTCCCGGGAGTCACCGATGACGGCCTCCCAGTCGTTGGTGTGATCGGCGCCCAGCTCGACGATCACGAAGTGGATGAAGTCCTCCAGAGCTGGGCGCATTCGCGCTCCGCCAACGGGCAGGTGAAGTGCTGAGAGTCGTGTCGGATCCCTGTGTGCCGACAACGTCAGCAGGTGAGACAGCGCGCCGCGTTCGGCGTGAACCTGCCAGTGACATGCGGGAGGCGCGCCCCGCATGTCGTCAAGATATTCGAGGCGGAACAGTGGTGATCGCTCGGCCTCGCTCCAGACCGCAAAGTTCGCGAGCGTCGCTGCCATGTGTCGATTATGACTGTCCGGGCGACACCCGAAGCGGACCGACAGGCCGGCGATCCACTGGCCGCGGGCGCACATGCCGACATACTTCTTGTCTTCGACGGTCGACTTGAGTTCGACGGTCGCTCGGGGCTCGTCATCTCGGAAGGTGACACTGAGTTCGTGCTCGTCGAGCGTGAGGACGCTCAGCAACTGCCCGACATCGTCGGCGAACGCCGAGACCTGACTCCGAAAGTCAGTCAATCAGGTAGCTGATCGAGTCGAGGTCTTCCCAGGCAGCCCACTCGTCGGGGGTCATCTCGCCGGACTCACGGCGTTCCTGCAACTCCTCGAGCGTGACGTTGAGGGCGCTCAAGATGTGCTCGCGGAGGGCGAGCAGCTCGGCTCGGCTTCGTTGGCTGGTCGTGATCGTCATGGTGCGTCTCCTACTCGAAGGGTCAATGTAGCTCCCACGAAACACCAGGGGTGTGGCAGGGATTCTCGACGCCTCGGGCGGCGCGGCGTTCGGTCGCGCTACGGGTCATCGAGGTTGCCCACGTGCGGCCCCACGAACTCGTCGATGGCGCATCCGGCCTGTCTCGCCTGATGAGCCGCGGCTCCAACACGAAAAGCAAGGCACCTCGGCGCCGGACGCGCGGAATCTGTGTCACATCCGTGTCACGGCGAGGTGACCACCCGGCGTAGTCCCTGGTAGATGCCGGTGCGATGGTGAGTCGGGCTGTAAGCGGGATTCTGTGGTGCTTGCGCACCGGTGACCATCCATCTGTGCGGTCCACCCGAGGGGCAGCCGGATCGCTCCGACCGGACGGGCAGCCCATCCCCTCTGCTTGACCTTGCTCCGGGCGGAGTTTGCCGAGCCGCTCGAGTCGCCCCGAACGCTGGTGCGCTCTTACCGCACCGTTTCACCCTCACCTGTGATCCGTGTCGCCACGAACCCATCGGCGGTCTCTCTCTGTTGCACTTGTTCGTGAGGTCGCCCCCACCTGGCTCTCGCCAGCACCCTGCCCTGAGGAGTCCCGACTTTCCTCGACACGGTCATGCCGTGCCGCGGCCACCCGACCGACTCACCATCGCCGCGCCAGCCTACGGCGGCCACGGCTCGCGACTCGCACGACTACGTCCGGCTCTCCATCCATTCCAGGATGGCGGGACGCAACCAGAGGCGGGGGCGGCCGTTGCCCAGGTCGACGACCGGGCGCGGCATGTCGGCGTAGCGGCGCTGGTAGAGGCTGACGCTGTTGGGGTGTGCGAGTCCCAGCAGGGTCGCGAGCTCACGGGAGTCGATGAGCTCGTCGGTGTTCACCATCGGGGCCATCCCGTCAATCTAGCCGCGATGTCTCCACCCGTAGACACCATCGCGTCTACGCCCGTAGACTACCGGTCATGACGTTGAAGCCGAACGATCCGTGTTGGTGCGCCAACGGCCTGAAGTACAAGCGATGCCACGGCAACCGGCACGCCCTCGACCACTTCGAACGGGTGCCGCTCGGCACGGTCGCTCCACCCCGCTCGGTGCCCGAACACATCGAACGACCCGACTACGTCACGACCGGCACGATCTCGACATCGCGGGCGCCGCAGATCCACGACGCGGGATCGCTCGAACGGATGCGCCACGCATGTGCAGTCGCGGCCGAGGTGCTCCTGCGCACCGGCGAACACGTCGCCGTCGGGCGGACCACCGACGAGTTGGACGAGTTCGCCCATGATGTGTACGTCGAGCTCGGCGCCTACCCGAGCACGCTGCACTACCGGGGCTTCACGAAGTCGATCTGCACATCGGTCAACGGGGTCATCTGCCACGGCATCCCCGACGACCGG
>CAXBAZ010000473.1:0-3887 GCA_963973395.1 uncultured Acidimicrobiaceae bacterium | reverse complement strand
GTCGCGGCACCACGCGAGGTAGGCGATCGCGTCGTCCGGATCGGGTTGCCGCTCGGCGTCGCCGTACTGCGTCACCATCCGAAATCGGAGGTAGTCACCCGACGGCACCGGCAGGAACGGCGCCCGGCGCCACCACCCGCGCGTCGCCGTTCGACGGGCCACGCGCGCGGCGGTCGGCCACAGCGACGGGTGTCGCAGGACGGCGACCGCGACCCTGATCACTGTGGGCGCGGCTCCTTCGGAAGACCGAGCACCATCTCACCGATGATGTTGCGCTGGATCTGCGACGATCCGGCGTAGATCGTGCCGGCCCGGGCGTTCAGGAACGTGTTGATCCACGATCCGGTCGAGTTGGCTGCGCCGGCGTCGTCGGCGCCGAACGCCGACGACGGCTCGCGTCCCTCGATGACCATGCCGTCGGCTCCGTAGATGTCGACGGCCAGCTCGGTGACGATCTTGTGGTACTCGCTCCAGAACAGTTTGCCGATCGCGGCGTCCGGGCCGGGATGGTGACCCGCCAGGAACTGCGTGAGCACGCGCATGCCGTTGTAGCGCATGATCTGCACCTGGGAGTACGCCCACGCCAGCTTCTGCCGGATGACCGGGTCGCCGGCGACGCCGCGCTCTCGGGCCAGCCGGAACAGGCGGTCGATCTCGGCCTGGAAGCGGATCGGCTGCGTCGCGGCGGCCTCGCCCCGCTCGTAGCCCAGCAGCGCCATCGCGACCCGCCAGCCGTTGTTCACGCCGCCGACGATGTTGTCCTTCGGCACGGTCGCATCGGTGTAGAACACCTCGTTGAACTCGCTCTCGCCCGAGATCATCTTGATCGGCCGGACCTCGATGCCGGGCTGCCGCATGTCGACCAGCATGAACGAGATGCCCTTGTGCTTCGGTGCATCGGGGTCGGTGCGGGCGAGCGTGAAGATGTGGTCGGCGAGATGGCCCGCCGACGTCCAGATCTTCTGCCCGTTGAGCACCCACACGTCACCGTCGAGCACGGCCTTCAGGCCGACGTTGCCGAGGTCGGAACCGGCGTCCGGTTCGCTGTACCCCTGGCACCAGGTGTCTTCGCCCGACAGGATCCGAGGGAGGTAGTGCGCCTTCTGCTCGTCGGAGCCGACCTGCAGCAGCGTGTTGCCCAGCATCTGGATGCTGAACGCGTCGTTCGGACCGCCCATCGGGACGCCGGCCTTCGCGAACTCTTCGGCGAGGATCACCTGTTCGAGCGCCGAGAGGCCGGCTCCGCCGTACTCGACGGGCCACCCGGGCGCCAGGTAGCCGGCCTCGTAGAGGACGTTGCGCCAGTCGGCGACGAAATCGGTGAGTGCATCACCTTCGAGTTGGCCGGTGCCGGCCCAATCCGACGGGAGTTTCTCGGCGAGGAACGCCTGTACCTTCTGGCGGTACGCCTCGGCATCGGCGGAGTAGGTCGGCTGCATGGTGACGACCTTACCGGCCGGGTTACTCCTCGGTAGAGCGGAGCGTGACCGCACCCACGCCGCCGGTCGGCGGGGCATCGACCACCGGCAGCACCAGCGGAGCGGGACGCGTCTCGGGCGGCGTCTCGTCGACCCGGGTGAGCTGCGCGTGGCGGGCCACGGCGGCGGCCGCGACCAGCGGGCCGACCTTCGCGCTACCGACCCCCCTGACCCGCAGGTCGCCGAGGTGGGCGAGCCCGGACCGCTGGTCGAGCTCCTTGGCGAGCGCATCGAAGAACGGCACACCAAAGACCGACGGCACGACTCCCCCGACCACGATGTCGGCGACGTCGAGCATCGCCGCCATCGACGCACACGCACGCGCCGTCATGATGCCGGTCCGTTCCACGATCGCCGCCGGCGTCCGGCGCAGATCGCGGCTGATGCTCGACTCGATCCCCCGAACGCTGGCGTACGCCGTCAGACAACCGACCGCACCGCACTCGCACGGCATCCCTTCGGGTTCGACGATCAGATGGCCGAACTGTCCGAGGTTGCCGGTCAGCCCTTCGGCGAGCTTCCCGCGCACCACCAGCGCGCCGTCGGTGACGTCGCCGAGCACCAGCGTCGCGAACTGCTGCTCGCGCTCGGGCAGCAGCGACGCCTCCCCCTGCCAGAGTTCGGCGAGCGCGAGCCCCCGGCCCGCAGTCTCGACGTCGACCGGCAGGCCGGTGATCGAACTCAGCTCACGGCGCAGCGGGAAGTCGTGCCAGGTCGGCATGCCGACCGGCTTCATCGCTCCGGTCCCCCGATCGATCGGACCCGGGCACGTGACGCCGACCCACCTGGGGGTGATGTCGGTCGGGTTCGCGGCGAGCACCCGTCTGACGAGCTGGGTCAGCGCCGGCCACACGTTGCGCGCCGGCGTGGCGAGACGGTCGCGAACGACGACCTCACCCCCGGGGTCGACGATGCCGGCCGCCAGCCGACTCGGACCCAGGTCGATCGCAACGAAACCATCAGGCACGGCGGGCACCGTACCGTGGCGCGGCGCACGACGTGGCGCCAGCGTCTACCCTTCCGACCGTGACGGGTACTGCAGAAGCGACGACCACGTTCGCGACGCTGTTCGACAGCATCGCGAACAACATCGCCACGATCGTGCAGGGCAAGCGGCAGGCGATCGAGTTCGCGCTGATCGGTTTGCTCGCCGAGGGCCACGTGCTGATCGAGGACGTGCCGGGGGTCGGGAAGACCTCGCTCGCGAAGGCGCTCGCGGCGTCGGTCGACTGCACGTGGAAGCGGGTGCAGTTCACACCCGACCTGCTGCCGACCGACCTCGTCGGCGTCAGCATCTACGAGCGATCGACCGAGCAGTTCCGCTTCCAGCAAGGCCCGCTGTTCGCCAACATCGTGCTCGCCGACGAGATCAACCGTGCGTCACCGAAGACCCAGTCGGCGCTGCTCGAGGCGATGGAGGAACGCCAGGTCAGCGTCGACGGCACCAGCCATCAGCTGTCGCCGCCGTTCATGGTCATCGCCACGCAGAACCCGGTCGAGCAGGAGGGCACCTACCGGCTGCCCGAGAGCCAGCTCGACCGGTTCCTGCTCCGGATCGCGCTCGGGTACCCGGGTCGCACCGCGGAGATCGCGATCCTCGACGGCGAGCACACCGGCGACCTGCTCCGGACGCTGCAACCGGTCGTGAGCACCCAGGAGGTCATGGGCATGATCGCCACGGTCCGGTCCGTCTACCTCGCGAGCGCCCTCAAGTCGTACATGGTCGACATCTCCGAGGCGAGCCGGCGCCACAGTGCGATCGAACTCGGCCTCTCACCGCGCGCCACGCTGCAATTGGCCGCCGCCACCCGCGGGTACGCCGCGTCCCAGGGTCGCGACTACGCGACGCCGGACGACGTGAAGGCCGTCGCCACCGCCGTGCTGGCGCACCGCCTCGTGCTGAAGGCCGGGAGCAACGCCCGGTCGACCGCCGAGGACGCCGTGCGCGAGCTGCTCGCCGACGTTCCCGTGCCGGTCGCACGCTGACCGTGGGCGAGCTCGGGAACCACCGGGTCGTGCGACCGCTCGTACGGAGGGTCCCGGCCTGATGCCGACGCGCCAGGGGTGGACGATCGCCGTGGGCGCCATCGCCGCACTCGTGATCGGGCGCGTCTTCGGGATCGTCGAGCTGTTCATCATCGGCGCCGGGCTCGGCATCGCGGTGCTCGTCGCCGTGCTCGTCGTCCGGGTGCACCAGCCGCAGCTGGCGATCACCAGGTGGGCCCACCCGTCGGTGCTCACCGTCGGCGACACGGGCCGCGTCGACCTGTTGATCGAGAACCGGGCGACGA
Organism: uncultured Acidimicrobiaceae bacterium; assembly: GCA_963973395.1. Classification (GTDB taxonomy): domain Bacteria; phylum Actinomycetota; class Acidimicrobiia; order Acidimicrobiales; family Ilumatobacteraceae; genus Ilumatobacter. Next base: position 118 of record CAXBAZ010000473.1, on the reverse strand, counting down.
TCCGTTCCCCGCGCGTCGACCTCACCGAACCGGTCGGCACCAGCAACACCGCACACATGACGATCGCTCCGCTGCGCGCCGGCGACCACCTCACCGCCGGCTACCGGGTACCGGCGAG
>CAXBAZ010000472.1:0-3890 GCA_963973395.1 uncultured Acidimicrobiaceae bacterium | reverse complement strand
ACCGATCTCGGCACACGAGGCCGAGAAGCACGGGCTGGTGAACCGCGTCGTGCCTGCCGATGAGCTCGATGCCGCCGTGGCCGCGTGGACCGATCGGCTCGCGGTCGGCCCGACCCGGTCGATCGCCATGTGCAAGGCGCTGGTGAACCGGTCCTTCGACATGGACCGCGATTCCGCACTCGCCGCCGAGGCGATGGCACAGGATCTCAACATGACGACGACCGACGCCAACGAAGGTGTGCAGAGCTTCATCGAGCGCCGCACGCCCACCTATCGCGGGTGGTGACGCACGTGGTGACGCGGGCGGGCCGGTTTGCACCCGCCGAAGCCGTGCATCTAACATATGTAAGATAGAGATGTTTCAAGCGTCACGCGCCGATCGAACGAACGAGGGAACAGCATGAAGGTCGAAGACATCTACCAGTCCAACTTCACGGTGGCCGGTCGATCGGGCAAACGGGAGGTCACGTTCCTGCCCGAGCCGGAGCGGCGTCCGCGACGTTTCCCGTTCATCTCGGTCGACGACCACATCGTCGAGCCCCCTCACCTCTTCGAAGGACGACTCCCGAAGAAGTTCGCCGATCGTGCGCCCAAGGTGGTGACGGCCGACGACGGTTCCGAGGCGTGGACGGTCGACGGGCAGCCCCATCCCAACGTCGGTTTCAACGCCCTCGTCGGACGGCCCGTGTCGGAGTACAGCATGGAGCCCGCCAGGTTCGAGGACATGCGACGCGGCTCCTGGGACATTCACGAGCGCGTCCGCGACATGGACATCAACGGTGTGTACGCGTCGGTGAACTTCCCGTCGTCACTCGTCGGCTTCGGTGGCGTCCGTCTGCCCTCGTACACGAAGGATCCCGAACTGGGGCTCGCGATGGTGCGGGCCTGGAACGACTGGCACCTGGAAGAGTGGGCAGGTTCGTACCCCGACCGGATCATCCCGCTGCAGATCCCGTGGATGCTCGACCCCGAGGTGGGCGCCGAGGAGATCCGAAAGAATGCCGACCGAGGCTTCAAGGCGATCAGCTTCTGCGAGTCGCCGGACAAGGCCGGGTTCCCCTCGCTGCACACGGGGTACTGGGATCCGATGTTGCGAGCGTGCGCCGAAACCGACACGGTCGTGTGCCTCCACGTCGGTTCGTCCGGCACGGTCCCCTCGGTCTCCGAGGACGCACCGCCCGATGCGGTGGGTGTGCTGTTCTACGCCGCGGCCCTGTTCGTCGCCGTCGATTGGCTGTACGCGAAGGTCGGCATCAAGTTCCCCGATCTGAAGATCTGCCTGTCCGAGGGTGGTATCAGCTGGGTGCCGGGGCTGCTCGACCGGCTCGACCACATGGCGACGTACCACGAGATGTACGGCACCTGGAACGACGAGACCGAGACACCCGCGGAAGTGTTCCAGCGGATGTTCTGGCACTGCGCGATCGACGACACGTCGTCGTTCGCCCTCCGGGACCGGATCGGCGTCGACAAGATCTTGCTCGAATCCGACTACCCCCATTGCGACACCACCTGGCCTGACACGCAGGCGCGTCTGTGGTCGCAGATCGAGGGCTGCTCACCCGAGGAGATCGAGAAGATGACGTGGCGCACGGCGTCGAACCTCTTCCGTCACCCGGTTCCCGAATCGGTGCAGCTCGATCCCGAGTCGTTCTGATCCGTACGAGGGGTCTCGCTCGACCGCTCGCGTCCATCAACCACATCATCACAATCCGGAGGAATACACATGGGTCTGCTCGACGGCAAGGTCGCCATCGTCACAGGAGCCGCACACGGCATCGGGCGCGGTCATGCGCTGGAGCTGGCCAAGGAAGGCGCCAAGGTCATCGTCAACGATTTGGGCTGCTCGGTCGACGGTGCCGATTCGAGCATGGACGCCGATCTCACCGTGGGGCTGATCGAAGAGCGTGGCGGCACGGCGACCGCGAACTATGAGGACGTCGCCGACTTCGACGGTGCCGGCCGCATGGTCCAGCAGGCGATCGACACGTACGGCAAGCTCGACATCCTCGTCAACAACGCGGGCATCGCTCGCGACTCGATGATCTTCAACATGACGGAGGAGGCCTGGGACTCCGTCATCCGGGTGCACCTGAAGGGCACGTTCGCCCCGACGCATCACGCCGCGAAGTACTGGCGGGCCGAGGTGAAGGCCGATCGTTCGGTCGCCGGCCGAGTCATCAACACGACGTCCGGCGCTGGCGTGTTCGGGAATGCCGGCCAGGCCAACTATGCGACCGCCAAGACCGGGTTGATCGGATTCACCCAGACGGTCAGCGTCGAGCTTCGCCGACTCGGCGTCACCGTGAACTGCATCTCGCCGACGGGGACGACCCGCATCGCGGCGACCATTCCCACGGCGGGCATCCCGGTCAAGGAACCCGACGAGTACACGGAGTTCGACCTGATGGATCCGTCGTCCAGCGCACCGTTGGTGGCGTGGTTGGCCAGCGACAAGGCGGCCCACATCACCGGTCAGGTGATCCGTGCGTTCGGTGACCGGATGTCGCGCATCATGCCGCTGTCGTACGGACCCGAGGTCAACAACGGTGAACAGCGTTGGACCCCCGAGGCGGCCGGCGCCCGCGTCGACATGGACCTGTTCGGCGTGGTGACTCCGGGTCTCCGGTACTGACGTCCGGGAACGTGATGGATGCCGCGTCGACCGACGTCGATTGGTTCGTCGACGCGGACAGCCATCTGTACGAACCGCGCGACGCATTCACGCGCTACATCGATCCCGCGTTCCGCGAGCGGGCGGTGCGGGTCGAGATCGTCGACGGGGTGGAACGGATCATGGTGGGCGATGCCCCCATGACGTTCCTCGATCCCTTGTACGACACCGTCCCGGTGCCCGGGAGTCTGCGCGAGGTGCTCCGTTCGCTCGCGAGCGGTCGGATCACCGAGGAACGGCTCACCGAACCCATGCGGCCCGAGTTCGTGAACCCGGACGCTCGTCTGGCCTGGATGGACGAGCATCGCGTCGAACGCGCCGTGGTGGTGCCGAGTCTCGGCGGCGTCGTCGAGACGTTCATGGACGACGATCCGCTGCACACAGACGCGAACATCCGCGCCTTCAACCGTTGGCTCGCCGACGACTGGGGTCTGGTCCACCAGAACCGGATCTTCACGACCCCGATGGTGTCGCTGCTCGATGTCGATCTCGCCGTCGGACAGATCGAGTGGATCGCCGAACACGGCGGCCGATTCGTACATCTCCGGCCCGGCCCGGCCGGAGCCAGATCGCCGGCCGACCCGGTCTTCGATCCGTTCTGGGCCCGCGTGGAGGAGGCAGGCATCGTCGTCGTGCTCCACATCTCCGAGAGTGGTTACAACCGGGACATCACCACACGCTGGAGCGAGGCCGGTCGTCCGAACGCCTGGAACATCTCGGCGTTCCAGTGGACCGTCGCCTACGGCGATCGACCGATCATGGACACGATCGCGGCGTTCGTCCTGCACAACCTGTTCGGACGGTTTCCCGGTCTGCAGGTGATGAGCCTGGAGAACGGGTCGCTCTGGGTGCCCTATCTGCTGGCCGCGATGGACAAGATGAAGGGGATGGGCCGCCGCAGCCCCTGGCTCGGCGGGCCCGTCGTCGGGCGCCCGAGCGACATCTGCCGCCGGCACCTGTACGTCTCGCCGTTCCATGAAGAAGATCACCGCCCGGTCGTCGAGCTGCTCGGCGCCGACCGTGTCGTGTTCGGCTCCGACTTCCCGCATCCCGAGGGGGTCGCCGAGCCGGCGGACTACCTGGAGGGGCTCGCGAACCTGCCGCCGGACGCCGTCGCCCGGATCATGCGGCACAACCTGGACGAACTGTTGGGATGAAACCGCTCGAGACGCCTGGGAGGGCCTGATGAACTCACACGTGAACCACCGCGAACTCG
>CAXBAZ010000471.1:0-3918 GCA_963973395.1 uncultured Acidimicrobiaceae bacterium | reverse complement strand
CCCAGTTTCGATGTCGTGTCCGAAGTCGATCGTCAGGAAGTTCGCAACGCGGTCGATCAGGCCGGCCGGGAGATCGCGAACCGGTTCGACTTCAAGAACACCAACTCGTCGATCGAGCAGAACGAACTCGTGATCACGCTGGCGACGGTCAGCGAAGATCGTCTCGATGCCCTCCGCACGGTACTGGAGGAGAAGCTCGTCAAGCGCGGCGTGTCGTTGCGTGGCGTCGAGTACGGCGACGTGCAAGAGGCATCGCACAACACGGTCCGCCAGATCGTCACGATCAAGGTCGGCATCTCCAGCGAGAAGGCCAAGGAGATCAACAAGCTGATCAAGGCCGAGGGCCCCAAGGGCGTGCAGAGCCAGACGCAGGGCGAGACGGTGCGTGTGTCGAGCAAGAAGCGCGACCACCTGCAGGACGTGATGACGCTGCTCAAGAACGGCGAGCTCGGCATCCCGTTGCAGTTCAACAACTTTCGGGACTGACTCGCCGAGCTCCGGCGAGCGGTGCGGCCGCCGCGTTCAGTTGGTCAGTCGGCGCTGTTGCCGGTCGATCAGCGCGTCGGCCACACCAGGGTTCGGGACGGTGGCGGTGTCCGCGCCCGGGTCGCACGCCTCGAGCTGCACCCGTGTCGGGGCGACCGAGGTGGCGAGTGCCTGCGACGCGACCGGTGCGTTCGCCGCCCAGGCGGTCAGGGCGGCCAGCACCGAGCTGCCACTCGCCTCGTCGGCGGTGTCGAACACGGCGACGAAACACGTCGAACCGGCACGGGACACGGGGCGGTACGTGTCGGCGACGACCTGACCGACGAGTTGGTCGACGGTCGGTGCCGGCAGGCGGGCGCCCCAGACCAACGACCAGTCGTCGGTGCCCAGCGCCTGCGGCGCCGCGAGGGCCACCTCGCCGGGCTGGATGAGTGCGCCGACGACAGCGGTGGCACCTTCGTCGAGGACGGTGGCGACGCGATCGGGGTACGGATCGCCGGGCTCGTACAGCGACGGGTCGAGACCGGTCGCGAACAGGATCGACTCGCCCAGCACCTCGACCGCAGCAAGTTCGTAGGCGATCGGGATCGGCAGGGTGCCGTCTGCCGACTCGCGGGCCCGTGCGGCGCCGCCTGAGGCGAGCACCTCGTCGACGGCCCGCGTGGCGATCGACTCGAGCGAGGAGACCCCCGTGAGCCCGGTGCCGACGGGACCATCGAGGACGCCCGCGTCCGTGGCTGTGGCGTCGGCGTCGCCGGTGTCGGCGGCGTCGGCGGCCGGCACCGCGTCGACCTGGGCGTCGAAGGCACGTTCGAGGGCGACGCGCAGATCGGCGGCACCGTCGGCGGCGTCGACGCCGTCGAGTTGATAGATCCGGTCGGAGGTCGGGTCGTACACGGCGGTGGTCGACGCGGCGAGTGCGGCACCGATCGAAGCGGCGTCGGCCGAGCCGGTCGCGAGTCCGAGCGCACGCCATTCCGGTACACGGTCGACCCACGCCTCGCCGATCGTCGCGGCCACGAGCCGGTCGCCGAGTTCGGCGGCCGGCACCACGACGAGCGGCACGGGACGGTCGAACGGCCCGCGTTCGGATTCGATCTCGTTGACGATCGGCGTCAGCTGGGCATCCCACTGCGTGTCGAAGAGCAGCGAACGGCCGAACACCAGCGCGGCGGCGATCATCCCACCGATGACGACGAAGGCGAGGAGCGAACGGCCGAACATCCTGCCCTGACGTTGCTGCTTGCTGGCCCGGAGCTGAGCGGAGCGGAGCGCGTTGATGTCCGGGGTCGACGGTGCGTTGCTGACGGGAGCGGCGACCGGCGGTGGAGCGGCCGGGTTCGACGCGGGCAGGACCGGCATGATCGCCGGCGATGCGCTCGTGCCCGGAAGACCGGGTGCGGTGGAGGGCAGGCTCGGTGCGGCACCAGCTGCGCTCCCGGTCGACAGGTCGTCGAACACCGACGAGCGGACGACGGGGCGCGGCGCGGCATCGGCGGGGGTCGCCTCCCGGATCTCCGGCAGGGCGTCGGGCTCGGGACGCATGTGCGATTCGAGATGCGTCCCCGGCACGCGCCGGGGATACGCCTGTGGCGGTGTGGACGCGACCTCGTCGACGTGCGACGACGTGGAATCCGGTGCGTGGTCGACGGTCGGCCGGGACGGCGCGGGCGGCGGGGTCGACGGCTCGCGCACGACGGATTCGTAGGTCATGGGCTCGATCGGACGGGTCACGAGCGACGGCGCCGGCGGACGCGTCGGGGAGGGTGGGGCGACGAACGGCTCGGTCCGTCGCTCCGGGATCGGTTCGGCCACGGGCGGAACCGACTCGTGGGACGGCGGCACCGGATCGGCATGTCGCGGAGTTTCGGCCACGTGCTCGTCGGCAGGACCGTCACCCGCGAGCCGCGCGAGGGCACCGCCGAGGTCGAATTGGAACGAGGAGTCGCCCGCCGGTGGACGAGCCGGGGTGCCACGATCGGTCGGCGCGCCACCGGTGTCGGTGACGGCATCCCAGTTCAGACGTGGGAGTCCTGCGGGTCGATCGGGCACGTGGGTGTCATCGGCACCTGCGAGCAGGTCCTTGAGGCGAGGCGGTTCGATCCGGCGCTCCGCATACCGGCCGGCATCGGAGTCGTCGGCGTCGGCGTCGGGAGGGTCGCCATCACTCATCACTCATCGCCATCACCATCACTCGTCGCCACCGCCGCTGCCCGCCCGACGTTGCAGCTCGTCGACGATCGACGCGTCGGCGAGCGTGGTGGTGTCGCCGATGTTGCGGCCTTCTGCCACATCGCGGAGCAGCCGCCGCATGATCTTGCCGGACCGGGTCTTGGGGAGGTCGGGGGTCACGAAGATCGCCTTCGGCTTGGCGATCGCCCCGATCTCGTGGGCGACGTGCGCACGGAGGTCGGCGACCGTGACCTCGGCACCGCCGCGGAGGATCACGTAGGCGAAGACAGCCTGACCGGTGGTCGGGTCGGCGGCGCCGACGACCGCCGCCTCCGCGACGGCGGGATGCGACACGAGCGCCGACTCGACCTCGGTGGTCGAGATGCGGTGTCCGGAGACGTTCATCACGTCGTCGACCCGGCCCAGCAGCCAGAGGTACCCCTCGTCGTCCAGCTTGGCGCCGTCGCCGGCGAAGTAACGATCCGCGAAGCGCGACCAGTAGGTGTCGCGGAAGCGCTGCGGGTCGCCCCAGATCCCTCGCAGCATGCCGGGCCACGGGCGTGTCAACGTGAGGTAGCCGCCACCCTTCTCCACCGGTCGTGCGTCGTCGTCGAGCAGCTCGGCGGAGACTCCCGGCAACGGGAACGTGGCCGAACCCGGCTTGGTCGTCGTGGCGCCCGGGAGCGGGCTGATCATGATGCCGCCCGTCTCGGTCTGCCACCAGGTGTCGACGATCGGGCATCGGCCGTGTCCGATGTGCTCGTGATACCACATCCAGGCTTCCGGGTTGATCGGCTCGCCGACGGTCCCGAGCAGCTGCAACGACGACAGATCGTGCTTGGCGGGTTCGTCGGCGCCCCACTTCATGAACGTCCGGATCGCGGTCGGCGCCGTGTAGAACTTCGTGACGCCGTACTTCTCGATGATCTCCCAGAAACGGTCGTTGGCCGGGTAGTTCGGCACCCCCTCGTACATGACCTGCGTGCATCCGTTCGACAGCGGCCCGTACACGATGTAGCTGTGACCGGTGATCCATCCCACGTCGGCGGTGCACCAGAAGACGTCGGTCTCCGGATGCAGGTCGAACACGTACTTGTGGGTGAACGTGACGTGGGTGAGGTAGCCGCCCATCGTGTGCATGATGCCCTTGGGCTTGCCGGTGGTCCCGCTGGTGTACAGGAGGAACAGCAGGTCTTCGGAGTCCATCGGCTCGGCCGGGCAGTCGGCCGAGGCACCCTCCATCAGGTCGTGGTACCAGTG
>CAXBAZ010000470.1:0-3923 GCA_963973395.1 uncultured Acidimicrobiaceae bacterium | reverse complement strand
GGGGTCACGATCTCCCAGCCGTACATCGTGGCGCTCATGACGCAGGCGCTCGGAGTGGCGGACACGGACCGGGTGCTCGAGGTCGGGACGGGTTCCGGCTACGGGGCCGCGGTGCTGGCCGAGCTCGCCGCACACGTGACCACGGTCGAACTGATCGAGCCCCTCGCCGACGCCGCCCGGCAGCGGTTGGCGTCACGATACGGCCACGTCGAGGTCGTGGCCGGTGACGGAACGGTCGGGCATCCGGACGGGGCACCATACGACGCGATCAGCGTCACCGCCGCCGGACCGTCGATCCCGGCGCCGCTGCTCGACCAGCTGGCACCCGGCGGACGCCTGGTGATGCCGGTCGGTGGCGGGCCCGAACGGCTGGTCCGGCGACGTGACCGAGACGTTGACCGCAGTCCGCTTCGTCCCGCTCCGCGGTCGCCACGGCGTGTGAGCCCGGATGTTCCCGACGGGACTGACGATTCTGAGAGCGCTCGTGGCCGCACGGTGGCTGGCGTGGACGTGGATGGCCGGCATCCTGCTCTTCGCCGACGCCGACACGACGGTCCGCCATCCGGTGATCGGATGGGTCGCGGTCGGCATGGCGCTCGCCGTCACGATCGTCGGGACCGCCCTCGTGCGCCGCAGTCCGGCGCACCTGCTCCGAGCACCGTTCGTGCTCGCCGACCTGGGTCTCGCGCTCGGCCTCAGTGTGGTCGACGGCTACGTGTTCGAGCCGGGGCACGTGTTCGAGACCACGCAGAGCATCGCCACCCAATGGCCATTGATCGCGATGGCCGGCGTCGGGGTCGCGTACGGGCCGATCGTCGCCGGACTCGCCGGCCTGCTCGTCGGACCGGCGGAGTGGGCCGGAGCGGAACTCAACATGTACGACGACTGGCGCACCCCGGAGATCGTCTCGATCTTCGCCACGAGCCTGTTCTTCGGGGCGTGTGGCGTCGTGTTCGGCTGGCTGGCGCGCCGGCTCGAACAGGTGGAGGGCGAGATCGCCGATCACCGAGCCCGCGACGAGGTCGGTCGCGTCATGCACGACACGGTGTTGCAGACGCTCGCGCTCGTCGAGCGACGCACGACCGCCTCCGACCCCGAGCTCGCGGCCGCGGCGCGTCAGGCCGATCAGGACGTTCGCTCCTTCCTGTTCGGAAGCCGGGCGCGTGCCGTGGCCGATCTCGAGACGCGTGTGCGCGCCGAGATCGAACGTGTTCGCACCGGTCACGAGACACCCGTGACCGTGAGCGTGCTGGACGACGGCTGCCGCTTGCCCGAGCGGCACCAGGAGCTCGTGGCGCGGGCGATCGGGGAAGCGGTCGCGAACGCCCTGGAGCACGCCGTCGCGAACCGGGTCGTCGTCTACGTCGAGACCGACGACGACGGTCACGTCTTCGCCAGCGTCGACGACGACGGGATGGGCTTCGACCCGGCCACGCCACGCACCACACACGGGATCGACGAGTCGATGCTCGCCCGCGTCGACTCGATCGGCGGACGCGTCGAGATCTCGTCCGACATCGGCCGCGGTACCGAGGTCTGCATCTGGACGCGGCCGAGCTGACAGGATCGGTGCGGTGACCGACCCGATCCGTACCGTGCTCGCCGACGACCACGCGCTCGTGCGGTCCGGGCTGCGCTCCGAGCTCGACGATCGGTTCGAGATCGTCGGTGAGGCCGACGACGCGGAGGGCGCGATCGACGTGATCAACGCCCGCACCCCCGACCTGGTCGTCTGCGACCTCCACATGCCGCGCGGGGGCGGGCTCGCCGTCGTGCAGCGATGCGCGACGATCTGCCCGATCGTGATCCTCACCGTGAGCGAGGCCGAGCGCGACCTGCTCGACGCCGCGGCCGGCGAACCGGTGTTCTCACCGTCGCTGGCGGCGCTCGTGCTGGGCGAGTTCAGACGGCTCGCGAAATCGGCGGACGCCAACCCGCTCACCGAACGGGAGCGCGAGGTGCTGCAGCTCGTGGCCCGCGGCCGGACGTACAAGGAGCTGGGACTGCAGCTCGGGATCGCACCCAAGACGGCCGAGAACCACGTCAGGAACATCCTCGGCAAGCTGCATCTCAGCCGGAGGAGCGACCTCGTCAGGTACGCGGTCGAGCACGGCCTCGACTGATCGACCTCACCGGCGACCGGGCGTCAGCCGGCGTCGCGGATCTCCCGGCGGAGTTCGTTGATCTCGTCGCGGAGGCGCGCGGCGTACTCGAACTTGAGGTCGGCCGACGCCTCGTGCATCTCCTCTTCCAGGGTCTTGATCAGTCGACCGAGCTCTTCCTGCGGCAGCGACTTGAGTTCGGCCTGCACCTTGGTGCGCTCACGCTGACGTCGCTTGTCCTTGCCGGGCACCGGCGCCGTGCCGCCGTCGGGACGCAACATCGAGAGGATGTCGCCGACCGCCTTGCGGATCGTCTGGGGATTGATGCCGTGCTGTTCGTTGTAGGCGATCTGGAGTTGGCGGCGGCGCTGCGTCTCGCCGATCGCGCGGTCCATCGAATCGGTCTGTTTGTCGGCGTACATCACGACCTGACCGGCGACGTTGCGGGCGGCGCGGCCGATCATCTGGATCAACGACGTCTCGCTGCGCAGGAACCCCTCCTTGTCGGCATCGAGGATGCAGACGAGCGAGACCTCGGGCAGATCGAGACCCTCACGGAGCAGGTTGATCCCGACGAGCACGTCGAACTCGCCGAGTCGGAGCGACCGCAGGATCTCGATCCGCTGGATCGTGTCGATGTTCGAGTGGAGATACCGCACCCGGAGACCCTGCTCGAGCAGGTAGTCGGTGAGGTCTTCGGCCATCTTCTTCGTGAGCGTGGTGACCAGCACCCGCTCACCAGCGGTGATGCGACCGTTGACGAGCTCGATCAGGTCGTCGATCTGCCCCTTCGTGGGCTTGACGATGACCTCGGGATCGACGAGACCGGTCGGTCGGACGATCTGTTCGACCACCTGGCTCGACACCCGCAGCTCGTACTCGCTGGGCGTGGCCGACATGAACACACCCTGGTTGATGCGTTCGAGCACCTCTTCGAAGGTGAGCGGACGGTTGTCGCGCGCCGACGGCAGGCGGAACCCGTGCTCGACCAGCACGTCCTTCCGGCTGCGGTCGCCCGCGTACTGCCCGTGCAGTTGGGGCAACGCGACGTGGCTTTCGTCGATCACCAGCAGGAAGTCGTCGGGGAAGTAGTCGAGCAGCGTGAACGGCGGCTCGCCGTAGTCGCGTCCGTCGATGTGCATCGAGTAGTTCTCGATGCCGTTGCAGTAGCCGACCTCGCTGATCATCTCGAGGTCGTACTGGGTGCGCATCCGCAGTCGCTGCGCCTCGAGCAGCTTGCCCTCCTCCTCGAACTGCGCGAGTCGGACCTGGAGCTCGTGCTCGATCTTGCCCATCGCGACCGCCAGCCGCTCGTTGCCCGCGACGTAGTGGGTCGCCGGGAAGATGACCGTGCGCTTCATCTCCTCGAGCGTCTCGCCCGTGAGCGGGTCGATGCGGGTGAGCCGGTCGACGGTGTCGCCGAACATCTCGATCCGGAGCACCGACTCGTCGTAGGCCGGGTGCACCTCGATCGTGTCGCCCCGGACACGGAACTTGCCACGCCCGAGGGTGGCGTCGTTGCGGTCGTACTGCATGTCGACCAGCCGGCGCAGGATGTTGCGCATGTCGTAGTCGACGTCGACCGACAGGTCGAGCAACTGGCCCTTGTACTCGTCGGGGTTGCCCATGCCGTAGATGCAGCTGACCGAGGCGACGACGATCGTGTCGCGTCGGGTGAGCAGCGCGGCGGTGGCCGAGTGACGGAGCCGGTCGATCTCGTCGTTGATCGAACTGTCCTTCTCGATGAACGTGTCGCTCGACGGGATGTAGGCCTCGGGCTGGTAGTAGTCGTAGTAGCTGACGAAGTACTCGACCTTGTTG
>CAXBAZ010000469.1:0-3927 GCA_963973395.1 uncultured Acidimicrobiaceae bacterium | reverse complement strand
CCCGGACGGGTCGGCGGCTACCTGGAGGCTCGCCGCATCCACGACCTGTGCGTCGAGCGGGGCGTGCCCGTGTGGTGCGGCGGGATGGTCGAGACCGGAATCGGTCGTGCCGCCAACGCCGCCCTCGCCGCGCTTCCCGGCTTCACGCTGCCGGGCGACATCAGCGCCTCGTCGCGCTTCTACCGGCGCGACATCGTCGTCGAACCGATCACCGTCGACGACGGCCACGTGCTCGTGCCCGACGGTCCCGGCATGGGTTTCGAGCTCGACCACGAGTTCCTCGACAGCATCACCACCTGGACCGCGACGCTGAGCCCGTGACACCGGGCCCGTGACACTGCGCGACCTGACCAGCCACCGATACAGTCGCTCCCCATGTACACGTTCCTGACCGACGAGTGGATCGAAGCGGCCCGAGAGCTCCGCGCCCGCTACGCCGACCGGCTGCCCGATGTCGTGATCGAGGTACGGATCAACCAGGTCGTCACCGACGTGCCGTTCGGTGACGGCACGATCCGGGCGTACATCGACAGCACCGACGGCAACCTCGACCTCGAACTCGGCGAGCTGGGCGAGCCCGACGTCACGTTGACGACCGACTACGACACCGCGAAGGCGATGGTCGTCGACCAGGACCCCGCCGTGATCATGCAGTCGTTCATGGCCGGCAAGATCACCGTGCAGGGCGACATGATGAAGTTGATGGCGATGCAGACCGCCGTGCCGGTGAACGAGGCGTCGGTCGAGTTCGCCACCGAGCTCCAGGCGATCACTGCGTAGCGGCCGCCGACTCGTCCGTCGCTGACGCGGACGCGGCGAACGCCTGCATCGCATCCGCCAGTTCGGCGGGCTCCCAGCGTGTCGACTTCTCGATCGAGTCGCCGATCAACGTCCACGGTTCGAGCCGGCGGATCGTTCCGCCCTGCACGTAGAACGCCTCGCCGTTGAACCGGCACGATGCGCCCGACAGGTACGCGACGAGCGGTGAGACGTTCGCCGGGTCCCAGATGTCGAACCCGTCGGCCGGCGCCTCCATGATCTCCGGGAGACCCGGCGACGCCAGGGTCAGCCGGGTCCGAGCACCCGGCACCACGCAGTTCGAGACGACGCCGTACTGGGCGAGCTCCTGGGCGACGATCTGACTGAACGTGGCGATCCCCGACTTCGCCGATCCGTAGTTCGACTGCCCGGGGTTGGCGTACAGACCTGACGTCGAACTCGTGTGCACCAGGTTGCGGCGGCGGGTCGCACCACGCTTGTGCTCGTCGCGCCAGTAGGTGGCGGCCCACTTCGTCGGCGCCGCATGCCCCTTGAGATGCACCCGCACGACGTCGTCGAAGTCGTGCTCGGTCATGTTGACGATCGTGCTGTCACGCAGGATCCCGGCGTTGTTCACCACCACGTCGAGCTCACCGAACGCCTCGATCGCGCGGTCGACGACCCTGCGTGCACCGTTCCAGTCGGCGACATCGTCGTGTGACGCGACGGCGTCGCCTCCGGCGTCGCAGATCTCGGCGACGACCTCGTCGGCCGGGCGACGGTCGGACCCCGTACCGTCGGCACCGACGCCCAGATCGTTGACGACCACACGGGCGCCGTGGGCGGCCAGCAGCTTGGCGTGTTCGCGTCCGAGGCCACGGCCCGCACCGGTCACGATCGCGACGCGTCCTTCGAATTCGTCCATGCCATCCTTTCGCGCCGCCGGTCGGACGACCCGTCGAACCGTAGTGATCAGAGGGCGCGGATGTCGACCTGCGTGCCCCGCCGGTACGTCTCGCCGACGACCGGTTCCTCACCGTCGATGCGCACGAGCTGCACTTCGCCCATCGTGTCGCCGAAGGTCAACCGGGGCTGGAAACCGGCCTCGACGAGAATCGCCGCGGCCTCCTCGTAGTCGGCAGCACCCGAGAGGTCGGGGAACGACACGATGTCGGGGCCCTTCGACACGATGACGGTCATGTCGCTACCGCGCTCGACCTCGGTGCCGGGCTCGAGGCCCTGCGAGATCACCGATCCGAGCGGGATCTCGTCGCTGAACTCCTGCCCGACCTCGGTCAGCGTGAGGCCGAGCTCCTCGAACGCCGCACGCGCCGATCCGACGGTCATCCCGACGACGTTCGGGATCGCACGCGGCGCCGGCCCGAGCGAGACGATCAGCTGAACGCGGGTCGTGGGCTCGACGAGCGAGCCGGTGCCGAGCGTGGCATCGCCGGGCACCGACCAGTCGATGACCGTGCCGGCGGGAACGGTTTCGTCGAACTGCTCGACGGGTGGCAGCACGTCGAGACCGCGCTCGACGAGGCGCGTCTGCGCCTCCGGCAGCGTGAGACCGGTCGACTCCGGTAGTTCGCGCAGTGTCGGGCCCTCGCTGACGACGAGCAGGAACGGTTCGCCCTCGGCCAGGTCGACGCCGGCCTGGGGCACCGTGCGCACGACCTGACCGACCACCGGCACGAGATCGCTGCGCTCGCGCGTGATCTCGAGCTCCCACTGGTTGGTGGCGATCAGGTTCCGGGCCTCGGCCTCGGGCACCTCCACCAGGTCGGGCACGGTGTACACGGGTGTCTCGAACAGCCGTGTGGCCAGGATGCCGAGCACGGTGAGCGCCGCGGCGACCAGGATCGCGAGCACGATCCTCCACGGGAATCGACGCCGTCGGGGCGCCTCTGCCGGGACGACCGGCATCGTCTGCGTCATGACCCCTGCCGCGCGCTCCGGCTCGGACGCCGGATCGACGGGTTCGACGGGTTCGCCCGGTTCGACCGGTTCGCCCGGAGCAGCGGTCTCCGGTTCCGTGGCCGTGTCGGTCGCCGCGGTCGCGGCCGATGGTTCGACGTCGGAACCGGGGCCGATCTCGGAATCGAGCGGGAGGATGACGAGGTCGTCTCCCGCCGTCACGTCGCTCGGCATCTCGGGCTCGGCTTCGACGATGACGGGCGGTTCTGGCACCGCGGGCGGGCGGACGACGCCACCCGTCGGGTCGTCGGGCGAGCGGAGGTGCTCGACCGGGGTCTCGAACAGGCCGGTCGACAGCAATGGGAGCGGCTCGGGACGCGGCAGCTTGGTGGCGACCTGCACCAACTCCTTGCCGAACTGGGCGGCCGACGAGCGTTCGTCGGCCTCGGGTCGACCCGCATGTTCGAGCACGGATGCGAGCGGACCCAGATCGGCCGACACGGGCATCAGCCGCCCCACCCGAGCGGCCAGAGCGGCGACCGTGGAGTCGTTCTTGAACGGCAGCGTGCCGGTCACCGCCTCGTGCAACGTCAGGCACAGTGCGTACACGTCGGTCTTGCCGTTGATCGGCTGCCCGAGCCCCTGCTCGGGCGACGCGTACCAGGCCGTGTGCGTCGCGACCGCGTCGGGCTGCCGCCACGTGGCCTCGTTGAGCAGTGCGGCCAGACCGAAGTCGGTGATCCGCAGCCGCCGATCGTCGCCGAACACCAACTTGGACGGGGTCAACTCGGTGTGGACGAAACCCCGACGATGGGCATAGTCGAGCGCCCGACAGGCCTCGAGGCCGAGTGCGAGCGCCTGCGAGGGCGACAGTCGCCGAGCACGGTCGAACATGTCGCGCAGACTGCCGCCCGTCAGTTGTTCGACCACGACGTACGACGTGGTCGCCCCGTCGAACTCGGTCGTACCCCAGTCGTACAGTGCGGCGATGTTCGGGTGGCTGAGCGCCCCGACACGTCGCATCGTCTCGTCGAACCGCTGCCGGAACTCGTCGGACGACGCCATCTCGGGTCGGATCAGCTTCACGGTGACGGTGCGACCGGTCGTCTCGTCGGCGGCGTCGAAGACGGTGGTGTTCGCCCCGACGCTCACCACACGGGCGAGCACGAGGTGGTCGGCCACGACACGGCCGAGCAGGTCGGATGGTTCGGAGGGACCGCCGGGGGGCGATGCGCTGGTGCTCACGATGGA
>CAXBAZ010000468.1:0-3930 GCA_963973395.1 uncultured Acidimicrobiaceae bacterium | reverse complement strand
CCTCACGAAGCGGGACCTGGTCGACGACGAGTGGCTGGAGATCGCCACGCTCGAGGTGGCCGACCACGTCGGCGGCACGTTCCTCGACGGCGCACCGATCGTGCCGGTCGCGTCGATCGACGGCGGCGGCCTCGACGAGTTGCGAATCGCGCTCGACGGCCTCGTCGCCGCGACGCCGCCCAGCGCCGATCGCGGCCGCCCGCGGCTCTGGATCGATCGTGTGTTCGCGGCGAAGGGCAGCGGGACGGTCGTCACGGGCACGCCGACCGGCGGCACACTCCGCCACGACGAGACGGTCACGGTCGAACCCGGAGCCCAGGCCGCCCGGATCCGGTCGATCCAGACGCTCGGAGCGGGCGTCGACGAGATCGGTCCCGGCAACCGGGTCGCACTCAACCTCAACGGGGTGGGCCACGACGAGGTCACACGCGGCGACGCCGTGGTCACCCCCGGCCGCTGGCGGACGACCGATCGGTTCGACGCGTCGCTCGACGTGCTGGCCGAGCTCGATCACGAGGTGTCGCGCCGGGGGGCGTACGTCGCCTACATCGGATCACGGGAACTGACGGTGCGGGTCAGGGTGCTCGGCACCGAGGCCCTCGCCCCGGGAGCGGCGGGATCGGTCCGGCTGTTCCTCGACACGGGCCTGCCCCTGTTGCCTGGTGACCGTTACGTGCTCCGTGAATCGGGACGGGACGAGACGATCGGGGGCGGCGAGGTGCTCGACATCGACCCGATCACCCGCGCCTCCCGGGCGCGGCCCGACCGATCCATCGAGCGGGTGGTGCACGAACGTGGATGGGTCGACGTCGCGGAACTCGAGCTGCTCACCGGTCGAGCCGTCGAACCGACGATCGGCCGCTGGGCGACCACGCCGGACGTGCTCGCGGCGACCGAAGCGCAGCTGCGTGCTGCCGTCGACGAGGCCGGCGAGCTCGGCCTCGACACCGCTGCCCTCGCCGACCACGAGCGGGCGCTGATCGAAACGCTCGACGGCGTCACCGTCGAGTCGGGGCGGGCCCGGGCCGCGTACGCCGTCGATCCGTTCGACGGTCATCCACTCATCGACCACGTCCGAGCCGGGGGCTTCGCACCGGAGCTGCCCGCCGACGCCGACCGCACGGCGGTACGCGAACTGATCCGACGCGGCACGTTGATCGAGCGGGATCAGATCGTGTTCCACGTCGACGCCGTCGATGCTGCCGCCCGGGTCGCCGCCGACCTGCTCGCCGCCGACGGGGCAGGGTTCACGGTCGCGCAGTTCCGCGACCGAACGGGGGCGAGTCGCAAGTTCGCGCTCCCGCTGGTGGCCGAACTCGACGCTCGCGGCATCACCCGGCGGCGCGACGACCTCAGGATCGCCGGCCCCCGCCTTCCCGGCGCATCGTGATCGTCCGACCGACGGTGACCGTGCCTCAGGTGTCGGCCGTGGTCGCGTCCGCGTCGACGACGCTCTCGGCGTCGTCGTCATCGTGGTCGGTGGACTTCTTGCGCATCTCGCGGTAGTCGCGGGCGGCACCCTCGAGCGGCTCGACCTCGAGCGTGACACCGTCGATCGCAGCGACGCGCAGCGACTCGCCCGGTTCGAGCGGCGTTGCCCGGTTGGTGCGAGCGTGCCACTGTCCGGCACCGACCTGCACCGTGCCCTCCGGGTCGATCGCGGTGACCGCGGTGCCCTCGGCGCCGATCATCCACTCGCGGCCGACGGTCGGCGTGGCGAAGCGCGTGCGCACCATCGACGGCATCCCGACGATGAACGTGAGCATCACCCCGCCGATGCCGACGAGCAGCGACAGCCACGACGGCCGGAGCGAGGTTCCGTTCACGGGCTCGAACAGCCACAGGCTCCCCACGATGGTCGCCACGATGCCGACGCCGGTCCAGAACCGTGGGATGCCGACCTGGACGTCGACGGCGAACGCGAACATCGCCGCCACCAGCAGCGCCACCGCCCAGCCACGCGCCGGGAGTGCCGCGAGGCCGTACGCGGCGAGGATCGCACACACAGCACCCACCACACCTGCGACGCCGACCCCCGCGGTGTAGAACTCGAACACGATCAGCGCGAGGCCGATCAGCAGCAGCAGGTAGGCGACCGGCGGGCTCGCCACCGTGTGGAACAGCTGGTCGACCAGCCCGAGCTTGGCGAACCGCACCGGCGCGATGTTCTCGCGCTGCACGACGCCGCTGTCGGTGACGGTCTCGGCGGTCGTGTCGAGCTCGACACCGTTCTCGCTGTATCCGTCCATCGCGTCGACCATGTTGATGATCGTGGCGATCCCCAGATCGGAGATCCGCTGCTTGAACACACCGAGCGACCGTGCCTCGGAGAGCCCCGCCGTACCGGCCCGTAGTTCGTTCAGCGCGGGTCCGAGATCGATGTCGGAGACGGGCGCCCCGACGTTGCCGACGCGGGAGCCGGGCGCCATGCCCGTGACGTCGGCGACCGCCAGCAGCTGGGCGGGTGTGCCGTACAAGCGGGCGCCGCTCGGGCCGACCCACACGCCGATCACGACCGGCGCCTCGTCGACGAGCGCGAGCAGTTCGGCCATGACCTCGTCGCTCACGACGGCACCCCTGGTGTCGACCTGCAGGATGAGCGCCTGGCTCCCCTGCTCGTCGGCCCGGTCGATCGCAGCGCCGATCTCGTCGACGACGATGTCGTCGAACAGCCCGTTGACCTGCAACACGTCGACGGGTGCGGTGGCGTCGCTGCCCTCGCCGGCGTCGCTGCCCTCGCCGGTGTCGGTGCTCGTGCTCGTGTCGGTGTCGTCCTGGGCGGCGGCCGTGGAACCGAGCATGCCGAGCGCGGCGATGGCGGCGAGCATGACGATCAGTAGTCTGCGCACGAGGTGCCTCCGGAGATCCTGTGTCGAACGTAACTGTTGCCGAGCTCACCGCGACGAACCTCGTGATCGTGGCGGGCAAGGGCGGCGTGGGGAAGACCACGGTAACGGCAGTTGTGGCACGCGCCGCAGCGAATGCCGGCCGACGGGTGCTGGTGGTCGAACTCGACGGAAAGCCGACGCTCGGCGAACTCCTGCCCGACATCGAGGTCCGGCACCTGTCGGCCCCCGAACTGCTCGAGGATTACCTGTTCGAGCACGGCTTCAAGCGGATCGCGAGACGGCTGGCCTCGACCGGCGTGATCGACGTCATCGGCACCGCGGCACCGGGTATCGACGACCTCGTCGTGCTCGGCAAGATCAAACAGCTCGAGCGCTCGGGACACTGGGACGTGATCGTGGTCGACGGGCCGGCGGCCGGGCACGCGATCACGTTCCTGACCGCCGCTCCCGGGCTGCTCGACGCAGTGCGGAGCGGCCCCGTCCGCGACCAGGCCACCGACGTGCAGGCGCTGCTCGCCGACCCGGAGCGGTGTCAGGTCGTGCTGGTCACGGTGCCCGAGACGACGCCGGTCAACGAACTGATCGAGCTGTCGTTCGCGATCGAGGAGCGCGTCGGGGTACGGCTCGCTCCGGTGGTCGTCAACCAGGTCGATGCTGCGGTCGGGCTCCCTGACCCGCGGGAGGTCGACTTCGGCCGCGCCCGGGTCCAGGTCGACGACGCGATCGCGGCGGCGGACTTCCGTCGCGAGCGTGTCGCCACGCAGCAGCACGAGCTCGCACGGCTGCGTTCGGACGTACCGATCGCGCAGCTCCATCTCGCCGCCCGCCCCACGGCGGACATCACCGCCGACGACGTCGACGCCCTCGCAGCGGGGCTCGCACCGTGACGGCCGCAGGGCTCGATGCGGTCGTCGCCGACGCCGAGGTGATCGTGTGCTGCGGCTCGGGTGGGGTCGGCAAGACCACCATCGCGGCGGTGATCGGCATCGAGGCGGCCCGCAGGGGGCGACACGTCGTGGTCGTGACGATCGACCCGGCCCGTCGCCTCGCCGACGCACTCGGCCTCCCCGACGGTCTGAGC
>CAXBAZ010000467.1:0-3930 GCA_963973395.1 uncultured Acidimicrobiaceae bacterium | reverse complement strand
ACCTCGCAGAACAGCGTGTACGTACCCGGCTCGAGCACCCCGAGGTCGAGGGTGGCCGAGCCGCCACCCGGCAGGTTCTCGCTGGCGAGGCCGAGCTCGCGCACCGCAGCGTTGTGCTCGATCGCCCCTTCGTTCCTGAGGTCGAGGATCACGTGGCCGGCCGGGGCGGTGAGATCACCTTCCAACGCGAACTCGGTGAGTGTCACGTTCAGGTACGTGGGGGCGGAGGCCCCGCTCGTCGCTCCCGCCGATGCTCCGTCATCGGTGACGATGGCGGCGACGGCGACGGCTCCGATGATGGCCACGATCACGACGACGATCGCCGCCAGTGCGATCACGACGAGGTTGCCGATCGGCGACCCCTTCGAATCGGTCGACTGCGAGTCGGGTGCCGGCGGAGGCACGGTGTCGGTGACGGTCATGACGTGAGTTCCCATGGTTCGGACATGATCAACATCCAACCGCCTCCGGACCAGTGGGCGCGAGGGTCGAAAGTCCCGAACTCTCCTCCGTCGGACCCGAACGCCCTATCGGATGACGGCGACCGGGGCGTGGCTGTGCGCGGCGGTCTCGACGCTCGTCGAGCCGAGCAGGAGTCCGGAGAACCCACCGCGTCCGCGCCGACCGACGACGACGAGATCCGTGTCCCGCGACGCTTCGATCAGCGCGAACCCGCCGGTGCCGCGCGCCACGTCGGCGGTGACCGTCACACCGTCGGGAAACGGGCCGGCCGCCGCGACGACACGGTCGGCGACACCCTGCGCGGCCTCGTCCATCGCACTCAGGTCGGTGGCGGTGGGAACGAACATCCCGACCGCGAGCGGCGGGATGAACCAGGCATGGACCGCACTCACCTCCTGCACACCAGGCAGGTTCGCGGCCCACTCGACGGCGCGCACCGACGGGCTGTCCTCCGGATCGTCGAAGTCGTCGACCCCGACGACGACGCGCCGGGGCGGCGACGTCGGGTCGTCGCCCCGGACCACGACCACCGGCCGTTCGGTGTGGTGGAGGACGTAGTTGGCCGTGGATCCGAGCATCAGCGACAGCCGACTGTTGCCGCGGTGCCCGACGACGATCAGGTCGGCGTCGGCGCCCTCCTCGACGAGTCCCCGACCGGCATGCCCACGGTGGGTCACCGGCACGATCCGGGGGTCGTCGACCTTGGCGACCAATTCGTCGAGTCCCTGCTTCGCCATCCGCTCGACCTCGACGCTGTCGACGGCCACGACCATGTCGTAGCTGGTCAACAGCGGGATCTCCCAGGCGTGCACGACGACGATGCGATCGTCGCTGCCCGCGATCGCTCGCGCCCACATGAGGGCTTGTTGCGACTCGTGGCTGGCGTCGACCCCCACCACGACGGTTCGGGTGTCACTCATGACGAACTCCTCTCGCTCCACCCCGATCGTCGCGCGCGGCGGGGGACGGGCGGAAGTGCCGAAGGTCCGTTCACCACTCGGCTTGACGCTCGCCCGCGGTCGGGTCACAGTGGACCGGGAGCGCCATGGCGACGGTCCAGATCCGACAGCTCACCAAACGGTTCGGCTCGACAGCGGTCGTGCGCGACGTCGACCTCGACATCGCCGACGGTGAACTCCTCGCGGTGGTGGGACCGTCAGGATGTGGGAAATCGACGCTCCTGCGGATGATCGCCGGTCTCGACGAGCCGACCGCCGGCACGATCCACGTCGACGGCGTCTCCCCCGCCGACCGACGCCCGGGCCGATCGCCGGTCGCGATGATGTTCCAGGAGGCAGCGCTCTACCCCCACCTCGACGTCCGGGGGAACCTCGCGTTCCCGCTCCGGCTGGCGGGGGCGAGACCGCCGGACATCCGTCGAGAGATCGCCGACGTCGCGGCGATGCTCGGCATCGGTCGGTTGCTGTCGAGACGCCCGCACCAGCTCTCCGGCGGCCAGCGCCAACGGGTCGCGATGGCCCGGTCGTTGATCCGGCGACCAGGGCTCCTCCTGATGGACGAGCCGATGTCCAACCTCGATGCGAAGCTGCGTGGCGAGCTCCGGGCGGCGATCGGTCACCTACACCAGCGTCGAGGGATGACGATGGTGTACGTGACCCACGATCAGGTCGAGGCCATGTCGCTGGGTGATCGCATCGCGGTCATGCGCCACGGTCGGATCGTCCAGATCGGCAGCCCGCACGACGTGTACCACCGACCGGCAGACGTCACGGTCGCGACCTTCGTCGGTGTGCCGACGATGAACCTGCTCGCCGGACGCCTGCTCCCCGGCACCGACGCAGCCGTGCTCGAGGTGGGCGGCGTCTCGCTCAGCGTCCGACGGCAGATCGGGTCGCAGCTCCCGTTCGACGCTGCCCGTGACGTGGTGATCGGCGTTCGTCCTCAGGCGATCCGGTTCGCCGACCGCGGGCTCCTGGCCGACGTCGAGCACACCGAAATCCTCGGCGACCGATGTCTCGTCACGGCCACCGTGCCCGCGGTCCCGGCGATCGTCACCGAGCAGGGCCTCGGCGTCGGGTCGGGGCCCCCCCGGGTGACCGTCGACACCGCGGTCGCCGACGCCCACGGCGAACGGCGGTGGCAGCCCTCCCACCTGGCGATCGACGTCGACGACCTTCACCTCTTCGACCCGGCGACGGGCCGATCGCTCGCGACGGCGACGGACGGGACGACCGCCGATCAGCCGACGCGTGCGACGTCGTCGTGATCGTGGTCGCCGACGTCTCTCATCCGACGTCTGCCATCCGGCGTCTCCCGTCCGACCGTGGTAGCAGGTCGGTGCTCAGGGCTCGGTGGCCACCTCGGGAGCCGCGCCGTCGCGGCCACGGCGCCGGTACGCCCACGCTCCGATCGCGGCGAAGGCAAGTCCTCCGACGAGCCCGAACCACGGTGCGCTGTCGACGGTCGGGATCTGATTCTGCAGCCAGTTCTGGATCCGGATCGCGACGTCGATGACGGGATCGTCGCCGGCGTCGCCGTTGAACAGTCGGATCTCGTACCAGCCGTAGTACGCGACGTACGACCCGGCGATCAGCAGGAGTACACCGGCGATCCGGTTGACCTGCGGGAGCAGCGATCGGAACCGTGCCACCACACCCTGCTTGGCGAGCGCGACGGCCAGCGTGAGGATGCCGACGATGATGCCCATGCCGAGGCCGTACAGCACGAACACCATCACCCCCGACACGTAGCTGCCCTTGCCGAACGTCTGCGAGGTGACGACGAGAAACCCACCGATCGTGCACGACAGCGAGGCGACGGCATACGACACGCCGAACAGGTACATCGACCACATCGTGCCGTCGGCGCCGCCCTTGTTCAGCTTCGGGATGTTCAGCACGAGCTGGCGGCCGGTGAGCAGGTAGATGCCCAGACCGACGAGGCCCACGCCGATCACGATCGTGGCCCAGGGCAGGTGTTGCTCGATGTCGTCGAAGACCCGCGTGATGATCGCCCCGAACAGGGCGAAGACCGTGACGAACCCGACCGTGAGCACGGCGGAGACCTTGAGCGCCTTGGCGACGGTCCGGGCCCGGCTCGGTCGCTCGGCGCCGTCGTCGAGACCCACGAACGCCGAGAGGTAGGCGGGCAGCAGCGCGAAGCCACACGGATTGACCGTCGCCACCATGCCGGTGGTGAGCGCAAGCGCGAAGGGGCCGTTGAACATGCTGGGACAACACGCTACGCGGCCGCCCGCGTTCCGGCGCCGCGCGACCACGAACATCGCACGAAACATCCCGAGAACCCGAACGGAGCGAACCGGGTTCGCTCCGTTCGGGTTCGCTCCGTTCGGGTGTCCGTCAACCCGCCATCGCGGCGGCGGTGTCGGCCAGGATGCCCGGGCTGGTCGCCAGGTTGATCCGGGCGTGACCGAGTCCCTGCGGTCCGAACTGCGGGCCGGGGCTGAGTTCGACCCCCCGCTCCCGGAACGTCTCGGCGGGGTCGTCG